>MUGE01000027.1:0-9429 GCA_002900545.1 Thermoplasmata archaeon M11B2D
ATTTACTGAGAGAGAAACAAGACGGAAAATACGGATAAAATATGGAGAAAACCCCTAATTCCGCAGATAGATTTTAATAAAAAAAATTTATTTATAAATGATTTTTTCATTGTAAGATGTGTTCCTATGACAATCAGGAGTTCCCCTAGATCTTGGGCGATAGTTTATTACTACTATATATGGGGTTGTTCATCAGCAAAATTCTCCTTATGAATCTTTTTTCTAGGAGAAAGTAATTTCGGGATAAGACAATCTTTTTTCTAAGAAAATAATCTTTTATTCGCTTATTTTGTACATATTGTTTTTTTTGACTATAATTCTTTCAACATTCATCTTCTCAAGAACTAATCTGAGTTGGGTTTTTTCTACTCCAATCTTCTTTTCTAATTCCGATATCGACATGTTCTCTGTAAGCAAGCATCGTAGTATTTTTGCGCGAACCTGCCGATTTGAGCCTTCAAATCCCGATTGCTGTGTTTTTGGTTTAATACCAGTTTTATATGCGGTCAGATACAAGGCACCGTAATCCATCAAGGCGTTGTGCCAATCCCGGCTTTTCCCTCTTGGGAGACATGCAGTAGCAAGCATCCAAAGGTCTTTGTCAGAAATGTTTTCAGGAAGGGCAAACTCACAGATAAATATCCGTCTGATGTTCGTATCAACCGTTACCAAATCTTCATTTGTAGCAAAGATTTGTATCGCTTGTGCGGTGTATTTTCCAATGCCGGGGAGTTCTTTGTACTGTTTTAAGGCTTTAAGCACGTCTCCATTAAACGTTCCAACAATTTTTTTTGCAGTTCTATGTAGGTATACTGCTCTCGTGTTATACCCTAAACCCATCCACATCTGGAGAACCTGGGGAAACTGTGCGGCAGCAAGTGCATGAATGGTTGGCCATGTACTAATCCATCTCTCATAATAGGACACGACACGATTTACCTGTGTCTGCTGCAGCATAAACTCAGAGAGGAGAATCTTATATGGATCTTTTGTGTTTCTCCAGGGCAAGTCTCGTTTATTTTTCTGATAAAAAGAGAACACTTTTTTTTGAAACCGTTGGATCTTCTCACGGGGAAGATCCTGTACCTTGAATGTGGGAGAAGCCATGGGAGAAGCCTACCTTTTTTGATGCATCTGCTGGTAATTAATATGATTTATGCAGGATTCATATTTTTGCGAAAGTTTTTGAAGTTTTGGTGGATAACGGTATCTCCCCTATGAAGCGATATAACCTTACCCATCTGCAGAAACTTGAAGCGGAATCAATTTTTGTCATCCGCGAGGTCGCAGCACAATTCGAACGACCAGTTCTGCTTTTCTCAGGTGGAAAAGACTCTATTGTCCTTGGGTATCTCTCCAGAAAAGCGTTTTATCCTGCGAAAATCCCGTATCCCTTGCTGCATATCGACACGGGGCATAACTTCCCAGAAGTTCTTGTTTTCAGAGATACTTTTATTAAATACCTTGATGTCCGGCTGCTTGTAGGCTCTGTTCAACACTCTATCGATACAGGACGGGTGAAAGAAGAAACTGGGAAATTCGCCAGCAGAAACTATCTTCAGTCGACCACGCTGCTTGACGCTATCCAAGAGCATAAATTTGACGCTGCTATAGGAGGCGGCCGAAGGGATGAGGAGAAATCTCGTGCGAAGGAGCGGTTTTTTTCCCATCGAAATGACTTTGGGCAGTGGGACCCGAAAAACCAGCGTCCTGAGCTTTGGGATCTTTACAACGGCAGGAAACACCACGGCGAGCATTTCCGTGTCTTTCCGTTAAGCAATTGGACGGAGTTGGATATCTGGCAGTACATCCTTAAGGAAAACATTCAGATCCCCTCGATTTATTTCTCACATACACGAGACTGTGTCATCCGTGATGGTGTTATCTACGCGTACTCGAACTACCTACATCTTGATGAAGAGGATAGGAAAAAAGTAAAAACCATGACGGTACGATTCCGCACCGTTGGAGATATGACGTGCACAGGAGGGATTCAATCCAATGCTCGTACTGTCGAAGACATAGTTCATGAGGTCGCTGCGTATCGAGTTTCAGAACGGGGTAACCGTGCAGATGACCGACGGTCGGAAAACTCCCTTGAGGATCGAAAGAAGGAGGGGTATTTCTAGGATGGATGAAAAAAGCTATCTTGACATGGATCTGCTTCGTTTCACCACTGCAGGAAGCGTTGATGACGGGAAAAGCACCCTCATCGGTCGACTGCTGTATGATAGTAAAACCCTCTTCGAGGACCAGCTGGAGAACCTTGAACGGTTAAGCCAGCAACGTGGTGAAGAGCTTAACCTCGCATTGCTTACCGATGGTCTACGGGCGGAACGAGAGCAGGGCATCACCATTGATGTCGCGTATCGGTATTTTGCGACACCCGTAAGAAAATTTATTATTGCCGACACCCCCGGCCATATCCAATATACAAGGAACATGGTGACAGGGGCATCAACTGCAAACCTGGCATTGATTCTCGTTGACGCACGAAACGGGGTCACAGAACAAACCCATCGTCATATCTTTATCGCCTCGCTTCTGCAGATCCCGCATTTTGTCATCTGCATCAACAAGATGGACCTTGTTAAGTATAAACAAGAAGTGTATGACACCATCAAAAATGAGATAGAGGATTTTATTTCAAAGCTCACCGTGCACGATATCACGTTTATTCCTATCAGCGCGCTTCATGGTGATAACGTCGTGCATGCATCAATAAACATGCCGTGGTACCAGGGGCCCCCCCTACTTTATCATCTTGAACATGTTCATATCGGCAGTGATGAGAACCTTGTCGACTGCCGGTTTCCTGTGCAGTACGTTATCCGCCCGCGCTCCGACAAATTTCATGATTATCGGGGGTACGCTGGGAAGATAGCAAGCGGGATTTTCAAACCAGGTGACAGCGTCATTGTTCTTCCGTCTGGTTTTTCTACGACCATCAAGTCCATCGAAGATGCACATGGAGAGATTGATGAAGCGTTTCCTCCTATGTCGGTTATCATGCAGCTTACAGATGACCTTGATATCAGCCGAGGGTATATGCTGGTTCGACCGCACAACGCCCCATTTATCAGTCAGGATCTGGATTGTATGATCTGCTGGATGAACACAAAACCATTGACCCCGGGGACTAGGTATGTTATTCGTCATACTACAAGGGAAATAAAAGGCATTGTCAAAGAAATTCAATATAAAATCGATATCAACACGTTACATCGGATTCCTAAAGTGATGCAGCTGGGGCTTAATGAGATTGGACGTCTCACGGTTCGCACTGCGCAACCATTGTTCTTTGATAGCTATCAGAATAACAGGGCGACGGGCAGTATGATCTTAATCGATGAGAAAACCAATGAGACCGTTGGCGCAGGTATGATTCGGGAACCCTCTCCAAAGATTCCTGAGAAGAAAAAAATGGAGGGAGGCCATCAATGAAAAAGCAACGGGGGGTTACTATCTGGTTCACTGGTCTTCCCTGCTGCGGTAAAACAACCATTGCGGACCAGGTCGCTGTCTTTTTGAAAAAGAAGGGGGGTAAAGTAGAACGACTTGACGGTGATTTGGTGCGTCAAGGATTCTCCCAGGGCCTTGGTTTTTCAAAAAAAGATAGAGATGAAAATATCAGACGTGCTATTGTCCTGGCAAAAAAATTTACTAGCGAAAATGTTGTGGTACTCGCAAGCTTTGTTTCACCGTATAGAAAACATCGAAGGGATGCGCGAGAGCAGATAAAAAATTTCGTTGAGGTTTATGTGCAATGCCCTGTGGACATATGTATGAAGCGCGACGTCAAAGGCATGTATCAAAAAGCACTTGAAGGAAAGATTACGCATTTCACTGGTGTTGATGATCCATATGAAGAGCCTGAGCACCCAGAGCTTATCGTACATACCGACATCGAATCCGTCGAAGAAAGTGTAAGAAAGGTGCTTGAGAAATTAAAAGAACTTGGGTTTTTGGCCTAAGACGAAATATTCGCCCGAGAAGAAACATTGTTTTACGACGATCTATTGTATTTTCGGAGTCTATTTGTGCAGTAGGCCGCAATGAATCGTGGGATAATCCTCCATTTTTCTTTTTGTATGCCTTTTGGGTTTGGAATCGCGTGGCAGATTGTATCGATGAGTTTATTGTCTTTGCTTGCGAGCTCTATGAGGTTTTCGAGATTTCTCCCCCAGCGCCGTGAGAGCTGAGAGAGTAACGAAAAATCCAGATGAAACTCGCGGTTCCATTCTCGTTGATAGTGTCTTAGGTGATACGCACCTGTTTTGTTGTTCTCCAAGGCTCTGATTGTTGTTTTTGCCGCTATCTCCCCTGAGCACATCGCATAATAAATCCCTTCACCGGTCATCGGGTTGGCAAGCCCGCCTGCATCGCCGCAGAGCAGCACACGGTTGGTCGCAAGGCTTTTCACAGGACAGGTTGGGAACGCTCCTCCTCGTGTGGGCGTTTTAGGAAAACGGGGCGGTAGGAGTTTTTGTTTTTCAAGCACCTTAAGATAGTAATCGAAGTGTTTCTGTAAATTCTTTTTTTCTGTCCTAGGATTGATAGCTTGCCGAAATTCGACGATTCCGATATTGACGTGTTCTTTTTTAGGGAACACCCATCCGTATCCAGCAAGCCCTTGTGGTTGAATATGGATATGGACCTGGTGTTGGTCTCCATAGAGGGTACGAATAATCTTTTTATTCATCGGAAATTCGGCATAGACGCTGACGCCGATATGGGTAGCGCTTTGTTTTATCCCTATATTCTTTGCAATGGTACTCCAGGTTCCATCAGCCCCAATCAGCATCCGGGATCCCTCTGAAGTTCCATCTGAAAGAGCAATCCGGATGCTTTCTTTCTCAAAGGTGATGGTTTGTACCGTATTTCCACATTTTAGGGTAGCGCCGCTTTCTGTCGCAAGCTTGACGAGATGTTCATCAAAGGTCTTTCTCAGGACCATTGCTTGGAGAGCGGTGTCATCCTGAAAGAGTATATGATGTTTGAGAGAAGGGGAATGGAGTTGTATCGCCGTGGAGTACGAGTCTATCAAGTTGTTTTCAGTGAGGTATTTGAAACGATGAAGGATGCGCATTTGAAGTCCTCCACCGCAGGGTTTTTCCCGTGGAAATATCGCTTTTTCAAGAAGAAGGGTCGATAGTCCTTTTTCTGAGAGGACTTTTGCTGCTGTTGAGCCGGCAGGGCCAGCGCCGACAATAGCAACATCGTAACGCATAGAAAAATCAATCCTCCATTTATAATTTACTAATGCGATGATGATTTATAAATACAGCAGAATGGAAAACGATTGAGGATATCTGCAATACTCATATGGAAAAATAAGACAATCAGGTGGTTTTTTATCGTGCCCATCCCAAGTACAAGTGTGCTTTGGGCAAATGGCGGGGGAAGGATGGAACAGCATTAATATTTCTTTCTAGTTCTTTGGTTTTTTATAGGTGCGCCCTGCCCATTTGATTTCCTTCTTTAGTGCTGACAGAAATGTATTTTGGGCTAATAAGAGGAAAACAAGGGGGCTTAGAAGGGCATAGCCCATCTTTAACCGATAGCGATCTTCTGGGTAGACCATGGTCTTTGGTAAAATATGGATTCCTACGAACCCATAGAGGATTTCAAAAACGATAAGGGAGCTTAAAAGCACGCCAGGCAGGTAGTACCCCAAAAGAAGCAGCAGCAGACCAAATGCGATGACGACCTGCGCACCGATAAACCCAACAAAGGAGAAAAACCAGAAAAACGGGTAATACCAGCGCACCCATGTGTACTGTCGTGTTCCCCATCGGATGAACCGGCGAATGCTTATCTCCGGTGGACTTTCCATGATGCATTTTGGTTGAAGATATATTGAATACCCAGCTTTTTTAACGGCGATGGTTAGGACAAGGTCATCGGAGAACGCGGTGCGCCATTTTTCTTTTATATGAAGATGTTCAAAGACGTTCTTTCGGATAGCTGTCGATCCACCCCACGCAAACGTGTAGCTTGGGTAGAACATAAAGACAATCGAGACCATATTCCAGGCGGAGATAAGCAACGTTTTCCAGTTTGTTGGAAAATACCATCGATACCCAGTCACCGCACCAACGGTCATATCCTGCAGTGGCAGGACCATGTTTGTTAGCCAGTGCACATCCGGTTTGATATCGCTGTCTGCAAACACAAGAACCTCCGCGTCGTTTTCCACCTCAAGTCCAGTCAGCAACGCAGCAACCTTACCGCTGCATCTCGAAACAGGGGTTGTACATATGATGTGGACGTTTGGTTTTTTTTCTGTCAACCGACACAAGACGTCATATGCAGGATCATCTGTTGAATCAACGACGAAGATAAGGCTATACTTCGGATACTCTAAGGTGAGGAACCCTAGTATATTGTCATGAAACCCATGATCGACCCCTTTACATGGCACAATGACTGATGCCGCAGGGTAGTACGGAAAAAATACCCTTTTTTTTGTCCTCCGATACGCGACAATCCAGAGGCTTATGATATAACATTCACCGATGACTCCGATGCTTCCCAGAATCATGAGAATTTCAAGAATCATGCCCGCTCAACACACTTTCGTATGCATCGCTTGTTTTTAGAGATTTACCTCTCAGAAGGGATGTTGTTTGGCGCTAGATACCCATGTACGACACATATGAAAGGGTACTGGGTTTATTAAAAGGATATCAATATATCACATGGTGAGTCATTGTAGTGGTATGAATCAAGATGTGCAGTACCTCGAGGAGATCAAACATGTTTCGTTCCAACCTGTTTTCATTTTAGGAGTGCATCGATCAGGGACCAGCATTTTATATAAAATGCTTGCGGCAACCGGGTGTTGTAACCCCGTCACTGCATATCATCTGATCAACTACGACGAGCTTCTAACCAATTATCACAAGCACAAAGAACATCAAGCAAAACAGAAGCTTACAGAGTCTTTACTAAGAAGCGGGCTTACCGATAGGGGCATCGACCGGTTGAACGTCACTGCTGATTTTGCTGAAGAATATGGTGTTTTACTTGGTACACGGACGATACGGATGTCTCTTACAAAAAGGAATGCTATGCTTTTTATCGAGCTTTGTAAAAAAATCCAGTTCATATCTGGAAACGACAAACCAATCCTTCTGAAAAACCCCTATGATTTCTCGAATTTTCTTTTCATAAAGCAGCTGTTCCCTTCTGCAAAATTTGTGTTTATTCATCGGCATCCGCTGAAAACAATAAGCTCGACACTTAGCGCAATCAGAACGATATTAAAGGAGAAAAACCCGTATACAGCCAAGTTATCCAGGAGTTATGATAAAGGATTTACAAATCCGTTGCTACGCCATCCTTTGCGATGTTTGTTTTGCATAGTACCGGAATGCGGTGTGTGGCTTATCACAAGAATCACGGCACGGGCGACAGGGTATTATGTAAAGAACATAGAGAAACTACCACCAGATGATTACATCTCGATCACCTACGAGACACTCTGCCAGCATCCGCAGGAAACCTTGGAATCAATCATGGATAAACTGTCATTTTCTCGAACGCAGGACATCGATGCGACAGCTTTGATACATCGTCGTAGCATCCCGGTTGATGGTTCTGTTCTAAAACTTCAAAACCATATCTATCGATGCATGAAGAGGTATTTTGAGGGATTTGGTTATACAAGAGGGACAGACGAAAACATCATTTTTTTTCGTTGACAAGACATTGAATCTCCTGCTCGATTCTTGCAAGAGTCTTCTCCTGGTCCCCTGCATCGTATTTCAGCAGATTCTCAGAGAAGGAGCCAAGACGTGATAGGAAGTCTCTGAGGTCGTCCTCGCAAAATTTTCTCCGTGAGATGCCAACGCCCATGCGTTCAATGCATTGTGCGTTGAACAGCTGCTCACATTGATGACGGATTGGTAAGGAAAATATTGGTTTTTTCAGGTATAAGGCTTCACTTATGACGGTAAAACCCCCGTTTACGATCACTGCTTTTGCAGAGGATATATCATGGTAAAACTCATCTTCGTTGAATCGTTTGTACATTAAATTTTCATCCGTCCTGTCTTTATGAAACCCGTAGATAATAAAGGTTTCATTGAACCTTCGTAGCGAATCGAAAAGCATTGTAAAGGATGGGGAGGTCTGATAGACAAAGATGTGTTTTCCTGATGTGGAATGCTGGCTTCGTATGCCTGGTTGTATCAATGGTTTTACAAACAACACATGGGGATTAGTGATTTGTTCATCGAAAAAATCGTAGATGATGTATCTATCGGCACCGAAAAGGGACAGTTTCAACGCAAAAAACAAGAAAAGCCAGGCAGGATAGTCTCTTATTTTTTTTGGGAACCTGCGGTAGAGCAGTGCTGATGGGTTATCAATGCTTATCCGTTTAATCTTGCTGAAACGCGCAGCGAAATGACCTATGGGCTCTGCATCGGTAATAAGTAGATTTGGCTGATATTCTTTTAACAGGCGTCGTATTTTCAGAAATGAAACCGGGGTATGAGCGATTGTCTGATACAAGGTGTGAAGCAGGGTGTATAGTATTCTGACTTGATTACCTGTGTAGAATCCTTGAGGTGATTCGATCTGAAGGACAGCATCGAACTCTTTTGAAAGAATCATGTATGCTTTCCCACCAGCAATGATGCGGACCTCATGGCCCTGCTGCTGTAAATAACGAATAAGGATTCGACTCCGGCTTGCATGTCCTTGACCCTCTCCACAGACTCCATATAGTATCCTCACAAGACCGTCCCCCACATTATACGATTATACTTCTTTCTTGTTTATAAGAGCTTTCATTGTTTCATCGACAAAATCGAAACACTTGATACGTAGTAACTGCGGTTGTTGTCGCAAAGTAGGTTTGTTTGTTGAAAGGATGTATCTGAAGGATACGAGTGCAAGGTAATCGTAGGTGTTGCTTTAAAATAATTTCCAAACCACGATTTCATCGCTTGCCTTGTTTCCCGCACCATCAACTGCTTCCACTTCAATCGTATATCGTCCAAAAGCCCGCTTGTCCCATACCCAGACATAGGGCGGGGCTGTGGCATTGGATGTAACAACGCCATTAAGCGAAAATGTAACAGAGACTACCCCTGAAATCTCATCAGAAGCATCTACCGTGACATCAATAGAGCCGATAATCAGGGTTGTAGGAAACGGCAATAGTTTTCTATTTGCGATATAAAGGGATTTTTCCAGTGGTTTAGTGATTGTCATCTCAGGTGGCGTGGTATCTATCGGATGTATTGTGACAAGAGCAGTATCATTTACCTGGGTGCCTCCAAAATCTGTTACAGTAAAAACCGCTTCAAAGACACCGTCCGTGGTGTATACATGGGTTGGAGACTGCTCTTCTGCAGTCCCATTGTCGCCAAAATCCCAGTGAAAGGTATAAGGAGAGACACCGCCAGTAACGGTTCC
>MUGE01000326.1:0-2117 GCA_002900545.1 Thermoplasmata archaeon M11B2D
GGCAAAAAGAGGAAAACTTCAACTAGGAAGGCTTTCCGTCCGGTAGATGCTTCCTGCATGGTGAACAGCAGTCTAGCTACTTAAATAAAAAGAACAGGTCAGCGAAACTATTCAAACATAGGTCTATTTTAAAATACGTGGTTTCTTCAGATGTCGAACAGCACCTGAACAAAGATAGGGGCTCCCTCATGAACCTGGAGCATATGGTACGTCACTGCTTTGATTTCCACACCCATCCGATGCTGCTTCGTATCGTACTTCTCCCCAAACACACGAGCAGAGAGGCAAGTCCCTTTCAACGTCACCTGAAACGTCCCAAACACAAGATCATAGGCCCCGTTTAAAAAAAGAAGCTGTGAGAGCCAATCCACCAGCAACTGCTCAAGGTCCGCCGCCTCCAATAGGATTTGATATTCACCGGTTGGTTTTATACTTGATTCATCGGTGATAATATCAAACATCCCTTCAGCGGCGTGTTCAAACGCCTCTGCAAGGGTCGTACCATAGGCTTTCACGCCAACATCAGCGGTATGTTCGATAAGCTCGTAATGTCTCATAAGACAGCCTTGGAGACGCCATCAGGACAATCGCAGGGTTGTTTCTCATCAATTGATTGGATCGCCTGCTGTAGTACCTTTGAAATCACCGTTTCCTTTTTCTTATACACTGACGCGATCTCATCAGCAGAAAGTCTTTTCTGTAGACCGGCAGCCATGTTACAGACCAGACATACCGAAGCTAAGCACATGCCTTTTTCCCTGGCAAGGACCACCTCGGGAACCATGGTCATACCAACGATATCAGCGACCATGGAATATAACTTGATTTCCGCGGCAGTTTCCAGCCGAGGTCCCTCGGTAACAAGATATACACCTTTTTCATGAACCATGATATCGTTGACTTTCTTACAACTTTTAAAGAGGAGGTCTCTGAGGGAGGAGCAGAACGGCTCTGTCATATCCACATGTACTCGCTGATTCTCAAAGAACGTTAGGGGTCGAGATTTCGTCACATCAAAAAAATCATGAGGGATCACCAAATTCCCTGGCTGAATCGTACTTTTCATCGACCCGACCGTTCCAACAGAAAACACGCAGGAAACGTGGCTGCTGGCTAATGCCTGGATGTTCCCTCGATAGTTAATCCGATGTGGTGGAAGATTTGCTTGCTCCCCATGACGCTGAATAAAGAACAACTCATGGTTCCCAAGCGTTGAGACATACATGATGATGTCGCCATAGGGTGTGTCCACTCTGATTCTTTCTGGTTTTTTCATCACATCAGACATCTGATGCCCGCACAGTAATCCGATTTTCATTGACAGTCCCAAAACCAAGAAATGTTTAATTGTTTAAAACCATATGGTAGGAAATACTTTGATGAAATTTTTACTCTGGCACCAGACTATATAAAGGAAGATTTTACAGGAGAAAACTCATAATAATACTGTTGCTGCCCCTGTTAAAAATAGTATACTCGCAACAAAAGTCGTTATTAGAACCGTGTTACTGCTTCTCAGATATATTTTTAAAGGGGATATAAGATAATATAATCAGTATATGGGGTAGGAAAGACTATGGGGAAGAAACCTCTGATTGGAGTAAGTATCCTGGCTGTAGTTCTACTTGTGCTAGGCTCATTGAGTAACGTGATAGGATATCAATCGGTGAAATCATCTATGAGTGATTCACCGTTATTTCAAACAAGGGCACACAGAGCGATTAAACAAGGACAGAATGTTATCACATCTCACTATCTTGGAATGGGAAAAGGATGTCTTTTCGAATTTCCCGTAAGAGATAATAGGGATGAATCATTGCAAATGATTATCGATATCATTAGTACAATGGATGATAAGACATTTGAGCAATTCATAAAAGTATGCATTCAAAAGATAATACAAAAAAATCCTCTTAGTGATATAAACCCGCATGAGATTTCACAAACATTCTCTCAACTACGAACAAAACCAGAAATACATAAAGCTACGGGCGATGCTCCTGAAACCAATTATTTTGAGTTTACATGTGCTGTTTCAGTCTGTAACTGGCGTCCTGGATGTATTTTTATGATTATCTTGTTTAGCATTGGTGACCGGATCCTTCGTCTATTAACTG
>MUGE01000327.1:0-2101 GCA_002900545.1 Thermoplasmata archaeon M11B2D
AAAAGGTCAACCCGACCCATTTCAGGACGATGCGAGTGTGCCGTGGCATATTGTTGCCGATGAGATGAATTATGATGATCAGGCGAAAGTCTATATTGGAATAGGGAATGTAAACATCACCAAAAAAGATAAAAACCTCAATGCAGATTATGTTCGTTTTAATCAGAACACCATGGACGTTTTTGCCAAAGGTCATGTTGTTATGTTGGTGGGAGAAAACGTCATCACCGGCACCAGCATGGAAATGAATTTGGATGCAGAAACAGGAACGATTTATAATGGAACCGTATTCATTGATGAAAACCATTTCTATATAAAAGGAGACAAAATTCAAAAAGTCGGTAAAGACTCTTACGCTGCCGATAAAGCCACTGTTTCGACATGTGACGGCGATTCGCCGGATTGGAAAATTACCTGCAGAAATCTAAAGATTACCGTGGAAGGATACGGTACTGTTAAACATGCTGCGCTTTGGGCAAAGAAGGTTCCCGTGCTCTATTCCCCGTTTCTTGTATTTCCCGTAAAGCTGAAACGACAGACAGGCTTACTGGCGCCCCAGATCGGTTATTCAGACCGTAAAGGGGGTGAATACCTCCAGCCGTTTTTCTGGGCCATCAATGAGAGTTCGGATGCAACATTCTACTCCCACTATATGGGCAGTCGCGGAGAAAAGCTGGGTCTGGAATACCGTTATGTTTTAGATGAACAATCAAAAGGGACCCTGATGGTTGATTTTTTAGATGACAGGCAGGTAGATGACGGCTCTCCAGGTTCAGAGAAATGGGGCTATGAAGGTGACGGCGCATTACGTCCCAATTCCGACCGTTACTGGTTCAGGATGAAACATGATCAGGCATTGCCTAACGGATTCTTTGCAAGCCTTGACACAGATTACGTAAGCGACCAGGATTACCTTAATGAATTCAAAGAAGGATACACCGGATTTAATGAAACCGATAATTATTATATCAAAGCATTCGGAAGAGGTTTTGATGCATATGATGATCCCGTACGACTCAACAGATTCAATATCAACAGAAACTGGCCTCTCTACAGTCTCAATGCTGAATTGCGATGGTACGACGACGTCATAAAGCGTCGCCAGGAAGAGACGGATACAACCTTACAGCGTCTGCCGGTGATCACTTTTGACGGCTCAAAACAAAAAATTTCAACCTCCCCGTTTTATTTTGACCTTGGTTCTGAATACATTTACTTTTATAGCGAAGACGGTCCGAGGAATCACCGGATGGATATTCACCCCAGATTTTATCTGCCGTACAGTTTCAAAAACTACCTTACCATTGAACCTTCTGTTGGCCTTCGAGAGACGGTTTGGCATTTTGACAAAGAGGAGTATAGTTCTTCGGATAAAAATACACTCACCAGGGAAATGTATGATATAAAGGTCGATCTTTCTTCTGAAGTCTATCAAGTGTTCAATATAGAAGGAAAAAGTGTTGAGCGGATCAAACATATCATAAGGCCGAATATTATCTACGATTACATACCTGAAAAGGATCAGTCTGAATTGCCCTCTTTAGATGACATCGATCGGATTGCCGAGACAAACCTGATTACGTATTCGCTCACAAACACACTAACATCGAAGTCGAAAAAAAATACAAAGGAAATTAAGGATCCTCCCTCGGACAAATCGGTCGCTGATGGCAGTTATGAACCGCCAATGTACGATTACAATGAGTTCTTCCGGTTTAAGTTGCAACAAAGTTATGACATCAACAAGGAAAAAGAGGACACTCCGGAACCGTTTTCACCGATACGCGGGGAGCTCGAATTTTATCCTGTAAGATATTTTTCCATAAGGGCGGATGCTGACTGGTCACATTATGACAATAACTTTCGGTCACAAAATGTTGCCGCAACGTTATGGGATATGCGTGGGGACAAGTTGTCTGTTGATCATCGGTATCAACGGGATATCAGTGAGACCGTCTACACCACTCTTGGTTTAAAAATATCAGACAGACTCTCGATGCGCGGAGAGTATGAACGCAACATATTTGATAGCAAAGACTTAAAATACGGCTTTGGGTTTTTATACGAAACCCAGTGCTGGTCATTTGATTTCAATCTTACT
>MUGE01000028.1:0-9357 GCA_002900545.1 Thermoplasmata archaeon M11B2D
GGGGTAACAAACACATGCAGACCAGCGTTTCGCTTCTATATGAAGGATGGATGGAGCATCGATAAGGAGTTTGATGTTGATAGATACAGGATTTGCTGGGTGAGACGGATTGTTTGAAAACGTATTGTTTTTTTTAAAATTTTTAACGTAAATGATACGGCAATCATTATATACTTTCACTGCTCTCTTCCAAAGGTATAAAAGAGAACCGAACCAATGGGGGATCTGGTGCAAAACGCTACAAAGAATCAGAAGAAGCTTCTTGCCTCTGAGAAAAAACATTCATCCGGTGTCTGTGCGCTGTGTCGAGGTACAAAGTTTTTATGCGGGAAAAACCGATGCCCAGTAATCGTCCGATATCACTCAAAGACAAAGGTAAAACCCTTGCTTAATAGCCTGCGGCTTGAGGGCGCATCGCCGCCTAGTGTCTTTGTCGGCAGGATTGGATATCCAAAGGTCGCGATCGGTCCGATGATCCCACCAGTGATGGGCGATACCTCTGAGATCGACACCCCTGAACGGTGGCTTGAAAAGACACTTGATGACATCGTGGATTTCCGCAGTCAACTTGTAAGAGGGAAATTCACGGTTGATGTCACCGATGTGGAACGTCCGCATCGTATCGTGGAATTCACCAGAGAACTGGCTCTTTCAAAGAACGCGGTGTTCGCTGATGCAATGTTTGCAAAAAAACCCTATGGGAAGATAGCATTTTATGATGAAGTGCAGCCACATGGACCGTCTGCTCCACTAAAAACACTTGATATCACAAACCCAAGGTACGAGCAGCATATAGAAAAAGCATACTACGATACCGATCTGAAAGCCAAGGACGCCATCCTTGATATCTACAGAAACGGGGTGCTGATCTCCAAAATCCAACGTGCGTTTAGTGTAGGAGCCTTTGGGGTGAAGAAGAACCGTCGGTTCGTTCCAACACGATGGAGCATCACTGCAGTGGATTCGACGCTTGGTGCAGAATTGATGAAAAAAACAAAGGAATATCCGTTCATCAATGAAGTCCGTGCGTACTTCCTCAATCAGTTCGACAATCGCTGGATTGTTCTGATGATGCCGTCGGAATGGCAGTATGAGCTTATCGAAGCATGGTATCCTAATACCACATGGAACCCGTATGGGACCGGTATTTCCATTTTCAACAGCTATGAGTTTTACGATGGTCGGACAACCTATGCGGAGATTGGTGGGTGCTATTATGCAGCAAGGCTTGCGGTAAACGAGCTTCTGAACAAAGAACGAAGGCAAGCAAGCGTGGTGATCCTCCGGGAGGCACATCCCGGGTATATCATGCCGATCGGCGTCTGGAATGTCCGTGAAAGCGTGCGATGCGCGTTGACCCAGCCGTGTCGGAAGTTTTCCACAGTTCAAGAATCGCTGGTGTATGTCTCAGAGATTATGGATATTCCCCTGCAGCGGTGGATACGAAACAGTGCGGTGCTAAAGAACCAACTGTATCAACGAAAACTTGAGGATTTTCTCGTGAGATGATATGAAGGTAATAGAGGTGGAGTGTAAAAGCGCGTTATCCCGTTCAACCTTACCTGGGCTTGATTACTCTTTGAACCCCTACCGGGGATGCCTGCATAACTGCGCGTATTGCTATGCGCCACATGTGCTTCGGATACCTCAAGAACAGTGGGGGGCGGTTGTTGAAGTAAAGAAAAACATCCCACTAGTGTTAGCAAAGGAGGTTAGAACAAGGAAACCTGGCATCGTTGGTATATCAACGGTCACAGATCCCTACCAACCCCTTGAACAGACATACAAATTGACTCGTTTTTGTTTAGAACAATTACTCCGGTATGACTTCCCAACGCACATCCAGACAAAATCATCTCTCGTCACTAGGGATATTGACCTTCTCCAGAGGTTTTCTGATGCGCAGGTCATGATTAGCATCGGCACCCTGCATGATAGCGAGCGTCTGCTTCTTGAGCCGCACACCTCCTCGATTCCAGAGCGGGTGGCAGCACTGAAGAAATGTTCGGATGCAGGATTGAAAACAGCGGTGTTCTTCGGTCCGGTGTATCCGACGACAACCATAGAGGAGATCCCACAACTCCTTGATGTGATACAAAGGGCAGGTGCCAAAGAACTATGGATTGATATGCTCCGTCTGAAGCCAGGGCTTTGGGAAAACATTCAGAAAAGACTCCAACAAAATCAGGAGGTTTTGCAACTGTTTTCAACAATGCTGATTAATGAGAAGGAGTATTATAGGCGAATGCGTGAAGAAATAAAAAAGATTGGGAAACAGCAAACGCTACGGGTCATCGACGCTTTCTAAATGAGGTGCTTGACATCCAACGGCGCCCCATAGAGGGGCCCTCGTAGCATTTAAGTATAAGAACTCTATTACTCCAAAAATCCCTTACTGAAAAAATAAGGGTATTTATAAGTGATAGGTATGGCCAAAGCACGCGCACGGACGACAACCAGAAAAGTCAAAGACCGATGGAAAGCAAAAAACTGGTACACGATACTCGCACCATCGTTATTCAACAACGTTCCGGTCGCAGAGACTCTCGCAGAGTCACCAGACAGCCTTATCGGTAGGGTCACGGAAGTCTCCCTGCAGGATATAACCAATGATTTTCGGAAATCTCATATTAAGCTTCGTTTCACTGTCGATAAAATTGAACAAAACACGGCTCATACCCAACTGAAAGGTCATCTACTCACCTCAGATTACCTCCGACGGATGATCAGAAGGAGAAAATCCCGCGTCGACGGTGTCTTTGACGTTGAGACCAGAGACGGTGCACTTCTCCGGGTAAAACCCTTCGCCATCGCAGAGAAACGAATCCAAAGCTCACAGAAAAAACTGATTAGAAACGTCATGAACGACGTTATCAGAAAAGAGGGAAAGACCAAGACGTTAAACTCATTTATCAAGGACTGCATAGACGGAAAAACAGGAAGCGAGATTTACAAGCACTGTAAGGTTTTCTACCCGGTGAAACGGATAGAGATTAACAAAACAGAGATCATCCGATTACCCACGATTATCATCGAAGATGAAAAACCAGTTGAGACACCAGAAGAAAAACCAAGTGAGCCAGCTGAACCTCAACAGGTAGAGTCAGAAGTGCCTCCGTTAGATGAAACCATCGAAGAAAAACCAGAAGAATCACCAACCCAGGAGACACCTGAGCCCGTCGAAGAAGAACCAACACCAGAAGATCGGGAGAAAAAAGAGAAACCAAAGAAGAAAACAAAGGCAAAGACCACGACAAAAAAGAAAACAACGACGAAGAAAGCAACAAAGAAAAAGAAAGAAGAAACAAAAGAATCTCCCGAGTAAAAAAACCTCCCTAAGCATACTTTTATATATTTTGGTCTTATATTTTATTCATATATGGTACGTCAGCAGAACATATTGCCGTGTCTGTTCATCTTTATCATCGTTTTTTCTGTGGTAATCGTCCCAGTAGCAAAAGGCTGCAAGGATATTGTCATAGCATCATCTGCCACTGCGGGTGATTACTCTCTTCTTTTAAAGGTCCGAGACCCAAGCAGAGACGGCTTACAGGTGCTCTGTAGAGTCCCGAAAGGAACACAGTATACCTATCATCATCCATGGACAGGAAGGCCATGGGATTTTATTGTGAACCGTACATTTATCGGTGTGGCGACACAGGGTGATACCCTCCCGCACATCGTGAAAGCAGGGATGGTGCTGACTGATGCAGGGCTTGCGTTTGGCGATGCGGATACGATGTCACGGTGGGTGAATCCAACAAAGAATGCATGGGATGATTTTGATTGGATCAGGTATGCATGTCAAACCGCGGGCAACGAAGACGAGGCAATTAGCTTACTTACCACCAAGGCTGTCGATACGCTTCATGCGACTGGTGTCTCTGAGAATCTTTTCATGGTTGGTCCAAAGCGTACCGTCGTCATCGAGGCAGACGCGATACATCATACAACAAAAGATGTTACTGACGTGTGGGTCATGTCAAATTATCCAAAAGACCTCTGGCGGACGCAACACATCAGATCGTTACCGATTGCATCATCATATGACACCCAAAAAGAAGCATGGGCGCGGCGTGGCACCGTTATCCATCTTGGATCTCTCTGCGGCGTAAGAATCGTTCACCTGTCGCCACTTTCTATAACCGCACAGGTGTTCCCCTGGTTTATCTTTAAAAATTCAGGATATGAAAAAGAGGTTACGATATCACTCGGGCAGCGTGCAACCGTCGGACCCTATAGTGTGAACGTCTTGGAAATCGATGGAAACAGTGCAAGGATATCTGTTTGTACTGCAGTGTATGCATGGGAACAAAAACTCCTTGAACACATCGAACCATCGATTGGAACTATCACAATCCAGGACATGATACGCTGGTCACGGCTACATAGCATGGATCTTGATGGCCTTCGACCTATGTGCGAGGACCGCTATATGTACGAGGGTTCTATGATATTTAAAATACAAAAAGAACACCCCGGTTTCATTAGCAGCGGCTGGTTTGCAGCAAACCACGCCTGCTGTTCGATTTACGTTCCAGTGCATATATGCGATGATGATTTCTACAATCCATACGAAACAGGGGAAGCAGCAACACTTAGCCTTGCGCTTCTTCATAGATATGGTCATGGAAATATCACATCGCTATGTGAGAGTGTGGAAACCGTCTTTCTTTTTGAAAACGACATAAACGAGCTACTCGCCTATGAGATGATCCAAAGCGGGATTAACATCACGTTCTTTCTTACCACCCTTGACAGAGCCATACAGGAACAAGCGTTTCTGACCCAGCAGCTGTGGCTTTCCGCACCGAATGGCTCAAGAGGGATCCTCGAACACCTCTGGATAAAGAACTACAGACTGTCTGTGCAACGGATGCAACAGGTGAGCGTAATGCTTACCTGTATGCAAGGCTCTGAAGCTCTGTTATCTATCATAGAAAAAATCATACAGAGTATCCATACCTCTCTATTCGAAAGATCAGCAATCCAAGAAAGAACCTGCACCGATTATAACTAAAAAGACGATGTTCTCCAGAACATCTCCATCGGCTCACACTTTCGAATGTGAGGATATCAATACCGATGACGTGATGCCATCTTCAACGTTTTTTTGACTGTAATCATCAAAAACGTTTAAAAAAACATGCCAGTTAGTTGGATGGAGAATTTCCATGACCGAGACACGACACATCGTTATCATCGGCTGTGGCGCAGGTGGCGGTACTGCAGCACAATTCGCACGAAAAACAGATAGAACCGCATCCATAACTGTCTTTGAAAAAGGACCTTATACTCAGTATTCAAAATGCGGTTTACCATATGCGATTGCTGGAACAATCCCGAAGTTCCACGACCTTATTGAATTCTCAGAGGACTGGTTTCAAAAAGAACACATCGACGTCCATCTCACTACCACTGTAGAAAAGATTGATCTCCAGGACCGTAGGGTGATAGCAAAACAAGGCTTGGAACGTATCGAAAAAAAATTTGATCGCCTCATTCTTGCGACAGGAGCAAGACCATGGATCCCACCTATCCAAAACATCGAGAAAGACGGTCATCTTCTCTCAGGGGTTTTTGTCCTCCGCACCATCGATGATGGCAAACAAATCCTTTCATCTATAAAAAAAGAGAAGAATGCAACAATCATCGGTGCAGGACTCATCGGACTTGAGATGGCAGATACGCTTCATAAGAAAGGCATGCAGGTCACTGTTGTCGAAGCACTTCCAAGTATCCTTGCAAACACCTTAGATGACGACATGAGCGACCAAGTGCTACAGACGTTGCAGAAAAAGATATCTGTCTATGTGAACCATCGTGCAACACGATCTGAAGAGCACCAGGGGACCATCTCCGCCCTTATCATCGCAGATGCTTTGACCGGAAAAGAAATAAAAATCAAAACCGATCTTCTCATCATTGCAACAGGTACAAAACCAGAGGCATCGCTTGCTAGGATGATTGGGTGTGCTATTGGAAAAACCGGTGGTATACAGGTCAACGATAAAGCAGAGACGTCGGTACAACACATCTATGCTGTCGGTGATTGTACTGAATATATCGATTTTGTGACCAACGAACCGGTTTGCGTTGGCTTAGGTAGTATTGTGGTCAGACAAGGGATTGCTGCTGGGATAAACGCTGCAGGTGGCACATATATCTTACCAAAAGGCCTGCTGCTTACCAGGACATCGGAGTTTTTTGGTTTGGAAATCGCAGCAGTCGGCCCGGTCAAACAGACCATAAGCAATCGTTCAGTGGTGACTGGTAAATACAAAGGGTTCTCCCTACCAGAATATTTCCCGGGAAAAAACCCTATCACCATCAAAGTTGCGGTCCATGAACAAACCGGACAGATTCTCTTTGCCCAGGCAGTCGGCAGCAACGCAGCACAACGAATCAACACGCTTGCCAGTGCAATACTTGGGAAAATGACTGTCGAGGAGTTCCGAAAACTCGAGACCGCCTATGCCCCTCCTATCGCTCCAACACTTGATGCTCTCACTTTAGCCTGTGACGTTGTTGCGCTGAAACTCACTCGGAAAAGAAGGGACGTATGAGGATTTTACATTGTGCGGACACCCATCTAGGGTATTCTGCGTATAGAAAAGTTACCGCAGAGGGTGTGAACCAACGGGAGATAGACATCTATGATGCGTTCAGCCAATTCGTCGATTACGCGGTAAAAACAAAACCAGACCTTGTGCTGCATGCAGGTGACCTGTTTGACTCAGTACGACCGACAAATCGGGCGATAACCGTCGCAATACAACAGATTCTTCGATTGTCACAAGAAAACATCCCATTCATTGTAATCTCAGGTAATCACGAAACTCCAAAACTCAAAGAGACAGGAAATATTTTTACCATTTTTGAACACCTGAACCATGTATATCCCATTTACAACAACCGCTATGAAACAGTCTTGTTGCAAATCAAGGATGAATCGGTCTGCATCCATGCAATTCCTCAGTGTCAAAGCCCTAAAGACTTTGAGGTAAATTTCAAAAAAATAACGATAGATAAGCAGGCTGATTTCAACCTTCTTCTTGCGCATGGTGCAGTGGCGGGAATCAAGGAATTTAAAATGAACGAGTTTAACGAGCTATTTGTCCCAGTAAACACCTTAACAGAGGACTTTGATTACATCGCACTTGGCCATTACCATCTGTATACGAAGCTACAGCAGAACGCGTTTTACGCTGGATCGATAGAGCATCTGAGCTTCACAGAAGCAGACGCACAGAAGGGATTTCTCGAACTTGACCTTGGGAAAAAACATACGCATCGGTTCATTCCTTTACAAACCCGGGTGATGGTCGACGTACCGCCTCTTGATTGCTCTGCTCTCCGCATTGATCAAATCATCCAGGAGGTAAAAGAAACCATTCACGCGATTGATCCAAAGGAAAAAATTATACGCATCCGCCTTGAGAACATCCCTGCGCATATCCACCGGGGCATCGCTGATCACCAGATACGAGATCTGGTGAAAACCGCTGTTCATTTTGAGATCAAATCCACCATCCTGAAAACCGATCAGACATCACTACGTGAAGGCTATGCAATGAAATCGCTTGCTGATGAATTTGAGAAATTCCTAGCCACCCAAGAGTATCCAGAGAAAACCATGCTGCTAGACCTTGGATTGCAGTACATCCAACATCATGAAGAAGAAGAGAAAAAACTATGATCCTTAAATCAATTCATCTGAAAAACTTCCGGAAATTCAAAGACAGCTACATTGAATTCCCTGATGGGGTCACCGGCGTTGTCGGTTTAAACGGTGTGGGAAAATCAACCGTGTTCGAAGCGGTTGCATGGACATTGTACGGCCCTGTCGCGGCTCGGACCGCGACAGATCAAATCAAACGGGAAGGCGCAGCACCATCAGACCCCTGTCTGGTAGAACTTGATTTTATCTTCAACGATGATGCCTATCATGTCGTCCGCGAGATGAGTGGAAAAAATCTATCCGCATCAGGCAGTGTAACAGTCAACGGCAAACTCGCAGCGAGCGGAGCTGAGGTCCTCAGTAAATTTATCCAGAAGAGACTGGGAATGGACTGGAAATCATTCTACACCTCTATTTTTGCCAAACAAAAAGAACTAAACACGTTGTCATCTATGAATCCAAGCGAACGTCGACAACTCATTCTGCGAATGCTTGGAATTAATGTAATTGACGACATCATCAGTGAAATCCGATCCGATATAAAAGATAAAAAAACTGTTGTTGGAAAACTGTCAGACGATCTGGTAGATGAAACAGGCCAAGACAAGATAACAAGGTACACACAGGAGATTCAAAATCAACAGAGGAAACAAAAAGATCTCATGGAGCAGCTTGAAGAGCAAAAAAAACAACTTCACATGATTCTAGAGCAGCGTACAAAAATGAAAAAAGACTGTGAAACAAAAAAACTATCATATGAAACTCTCTATAAAACGGTCGAACAACTCGAAGAAAAAAAAAGCAAATTTGAAAAAAAACAACGTTTGGAAAAGGACATTGCATCGCTGGAAAAAACACTACAAGAACGACAAATGCTTCTCGAAAAACACAACAAAAAACTTACTTTGTTTACGGATCTAGAAAAAGAACTGCAAGTTCTCGAATCCCAACAGGAAAAAAACTCTACTCTTTTTCAATCCATCGTAAAGAAACAACAGCATAACGAAACAATCTTTGAACGGCTAAGGGACGATATCAAAGAGATAACAACAAAAAAACACCATATTGAAACCATGGGTCCCGATGCGAAATGCCCGACCTGCGAACGGGTTCTTGGGCAACAACACCAAAAACTTCTTAATGCCTACACCGAAGACCTTGCGAAGAAAGATCAGGATGCAAAGCGATTAACTGAAGAAGGAAAAAACCTAAAACTCGACTTCGAGAAACTCACTAAAGAACGGTCTGCCTTACAGAAAAAAAACACATATCTGCACAATCAAGTCGTTGAACGGGAAAAACTCCAAAGCATCCTTCGGCATAGCTCTTCAGAAATCCAACGGGAAAAACAACAGATTGAGAGCAAAAAGGAAGAGCTAAAGACTATCGGTTCCATCGAATTTGATGAAAAGCAGTTCCAGTATATTCGGACTCAGATAAACGAAGCGTATAAAATCTACCAAGAGTCATTATCAAGACTTGATGCCATTAACGAGAACTACCAGCGTATCACTGTAGAGTTAAAGAAACAAGAGGGAAAAAAAGACCTTATCATACACCAGATAAAAACCGTTGAAAAAAACATTGAAGAACAACAAAGACTTTACAAGAAACTCCAAAGTGAGCGAAAAGAGGTCCAAAACCTCAGTATGCTTTCCGAGGTGATGGATTCCTAC
>MUGE01000328.1:0-2097 GCA_002900545.1 Thermoplasmata archaeon M11B2D
TAAAATTGTTACATACGTTTGTTTTTTTGAATTAATAATTGTTTGATTAATTGATTTTTAAATGCTGCGTAGGGAGTGTCATACTAAAGTAAGAAGTTCACTGTTCACTTACATTCCTGAAAAAGTATAAAATCGTTTTTTAACAGAACAGAAAAGTTTAAAAACTGTTTTAATATAGAACAATTTATGGAACCATTTGATATCTTCGAAGAATGGGACACGTACGCGAAGAAAAAACAACTTACCAACAGAGACGTCGACCTCAAAGCATTCATCAACAACTCCAAACTGAAAATCGTTGCGCTCACCGGCATTCGCCGATCAGGAAAAACCAGCATTCTCATGCTCCTTGCTCAAACCCTCACATCCCAAAGAAAACCAGTCTGCTACATCAACCTCGAGGATAATCGATTACGAAACAGAGAAAATGTTCTTGACGAAACCATTAAATGGTTCGGTGACAAAGGATTTATGCTCCTTGACGAAATCACAGCAATACCAGATTGGGAAGGATGGCTTGCGCGAACACATGAACTCTTGAAAGGGCAACTCAACCTTATCATCAGCTCCTCACGAAAAAGCATCGCAAGTCCTACAAAACCATTACGTGGCCGAATGCTTCCCTACGAACTCTA
The DNA here is from genome assembly GCA_002900545.1 of Thermoplasmata archaeon M11B2D. GTDB lineage: Archaea > Thermoplasmatota > E2 > DHVEG-1 > DHVEG-1 > SM1-50. The sequence continues at coordinate 636 of MUGE01000328.1, forward strand.
TCCGTTATCATTCCAAGAGTTCCTGAATTTCCAACAGATACCTCTTGAAAAAACAACCTCCGCGCGAGGAAAACGTGAAAAAAATTTTGAACTGTACCAACAATACGGAGGATATCCTGAAATCGCTCTCACGAGACCACCGATAGAAAAAATACGTATTCTCAACTCATATTTCCGAGATATCATTGCATTGGACGTCGCTGAAATGGCACATGAAGACATAAGCATTGTCGACACCTTCAGCAGATACATCATCCAAAGCCCGTATTTCTCCGCATCAAAATGCCTTAACTATTTCAAAACCCTTGGATATAAAATCGGTAAAGGAAAAATCCTCTATCTCGAACAATATGCACAAGCTGCGTACCTCTTTTTCTTTATCCCGATTTTTTCGTACAAGATAAAAGACAGGGCTCAATACCCGCGAAAAACCTACTGCGGTGATGTTGGTTTCCAGTACAGTACTCTTGGTAAGATAGATAAAGGAAGAGTGTATGAAAATCTCGTCTATCTGGAATTGAGACGGAGAACGCAAGGGCAATTTGATATCTGCTACTGGAAAAACAAAGAAGGATTGGAGACCGATTTTATCGTCAAACAGGGATCTGATATCAAAGAACTTATACAAGTTGTCTACGATCTTGAAAATGATGACACGAGAAAACGAGAAATCAACGGCATCGTTTCATGCGCAAAAGAACTTAACATCAACAAAGGAACAATAATAACAAATACAGCTGTTAAGACACAAACAATACAAAACATAAAAATTACATTCGTTCCTCTCATGCAATGGTTACTTCAGAGAAAAAAATAAGTCCTTAGATTATCGATTTTTTGTAGTATATCAAGAGAATCGTTGTCATCCAACAGCTGGAAATATGAAAGAGATAGTTCCGTAGGGATTTGTTGTTCAATTAATTAAAATTTTTTCAGTCAATCATTACCACGATAAAGAATGGCATGAACCTAATCGGGCTCGCTATGCAAAGGTTAAAAAAATATTTTTTTCTCCAAGAAAACCCTTCGTTTTTATGTATTAACACGTATCGCGATATTATTAATTTAGATGGTGGGGGAGCAGTGATACAGATTTATTCTCATTATACCAGGGCATCATTTTCGACAATTTCAGATGGTTTCTTTTCAACTCATCCTTGGGATGTCATAGGGTTCTTGTGCAGGATGCCAATCAAATTCGACAAAACCCGGAAAGAAAGAATGAATATCTTTAATTCCAAAAATTGGTTTTGGTATTATCTGTGGTCGACCCCAGTAATTCTGATCCCAGTGATTGGAAAAAAAACCGGTGTTATGGAAGCGGGCGTGCACTAAATTTTTTAGAAATGTATTCTGTGAAATCGTTGTATCCTGGGATTCCTCAAGATAAATACCGAACATGCAGTGAGTGATGCTATTGCCTGTTATGATGTTATGATAATTATCGTATGAAGCCTCCGAA
>MUGE01000329.1:0-2093 GCA_002900545.1 Thermoplasmata archaeon M11B2D
ACCCACTTGCGTCTTAATTGTAAAAATACTAGAAACCTCAGCGTCAGTGTGCTCAGAATTAGTATTCTCCATACCCGCGACCAACCCTTTAATAACCAAGTGCCTTAAGTATCCAAGGTGCGACAAGCTCCCGTATAATGTAAATAACGAAACCCAATGCCCCGATCAGCAGGATCCCTAATCCCGTGATTTTCGCTGTTTTCTCGTACTCTTCATTGGTGGGTTTACGTGCCATCTTTAAGACTCGCCCGTATTTCCCTTTCCCGATGCGCTGCTGACGCTCCTCAATTTTGCGTTGTAAGTTCCACGCTCTGCCTAGGAAACCTTTGCGTTCTTCGTTCACTTTATACACCTGTAATACGTAAGGGTCAAATAATAAGGAGTATATAAAGAATGTGGCATTTTTCTACGAGACAAACTCTATGCCATACTCCTTTTCTTCCCGGGACCGGGGTGTCGGTCCCATGATCTGCTTGGATTTCACGCCAGTGACAACCAGCATCGCCCGAATGGATTTCTTCATACTGGGATCGATGGTTGTCCCCCAGATGATCCGTGCGTTCTTGTCTATCTTTGCGTAGATTTCTTCAACCACTTTTTGTGCTTCACGCAACGTCATATCGGTTCCACCAGTGACATTGACCAACGCCCCAGTCGCCTCTGTGATGTCCACTTCTAGGAGTGGCGAGTTCAATGCTTCAGTGATCGCATCAACCGCTTTGTTGTCGCCTTCTGCCTCCCCAAGCCCAATCAATGCGACGCCACCACGTTTCATCACCGTCTTTAGGTCAGCAAAATCAAGGTTAACCAACCCAGGCATCGTGATCATCTCGGTAATACCTTTAATTGAACGCATCAGGATCTCATCAGCGACCTTAAACGCTGCGTTTAAGGCAAGGTTTGGCACAATGTCAAGCAATTTGTCATTTGGAATCACAATCACGGTGTCACAGACCTCACGGAGCCGCCGAAGCCCCGATTCTGCGTTATCCATCCGCACTTGACCTTCCACACAGAAAGGTAGGGTGACCACGCCGATAGTCAGTGCGCCTGCTTCCCTGGCGATTTGTGCCACAATAGGGGCGCAGCCGGTTCCGGTTCCTCCGCCAAGACCACAGGTGACAAACACCATATCCGAGGGGACAATCGCATCTCTGATGTCCTGTTCGCTTTCTTTTGCGGCTTCTTCACCTATCTGGGGGAGCGACCCTGCTCCTAATCCCCGGGTTAGATGCCGTCCAATCAATATTTTATATGGAGACTGGGTAAGAAGAAGATGTTGCGCATCAGTGTTGACTGCGATAAGATCTGCACCATTAATCCCTTCTGAAAAACACCGTGAAATCGTGTTGGTCCCTGCACCACCACATCCAACAACCTTAATGGTGGTTGTCAGGCTTTCAAGGACTCGTTCTAAATCCTGGTCGTTTACTCCTGCAATTTTTAAGGTTGGATCACGTTTCGTTGCGCGCATCCCCATGTTCTTTTTTTCTGCTTCCGTAACCTGTTCTTCGACCTTTTCTTTTGCCTGCTCAGCAGCAACCACATCTTCAATAATTTTTCTCATGTATCAATACACCATCCTCGTAACAAAACCCCATCATTGTAGAGAATTATCTTTTTTGCCAATAATGTAAAGGAATTTCAATTCTTAAATATTTCCAAAGAAATATCTATGCTTTTCACTGAATGTGTCAGGCAGCCAAGAGAGATACGATCGGCAAATGAGGCGTACTTCTCGATGTTTTTTTCAGTGATTCCCCCTGACACTTCTATGAGAATATGCGGATTTATCGCTCGGATTTTCCGTGCAATGGTTTTTCCTGTCACTGGATTCATATTATCAAGCATAATGCAGGTAACGTTCATGGCTGCAGCAGTCAGTGCATCTGATTGATGCTCCACCTCGATTTCGATGGGGGTGTCTGGAAGTTTTTTTTGTATTCTTTTAATCGCCTCTTCTACAGAACCCATGAGTGTCAGATGATTATCTTTAATTAGCACTGCGTCATAGAGCCCATACCGATGCGGCTCTCCACCGCCAAGGATGATTGCTTTTTTCTCAAAGGATCGGAAGCCGGGTGTTGTTTTCC
>MUGE01000330.1:0-2091 GCA_002900545.1 Thermoplasmata archaeon M11B2D
ACTATAGGTCCGATGATGCCAGCATCTATGGTGGAAAAGAAATGGTCAAAGGAAGATAAGACGCTTTACTTGAAAAACGGTTCCAAACTCTGGTGGATGACTTCGGAGCAGAAACGTGACCTCCACAAAGGTTCCAATATGGATGTGTTGATCTGTGACGAGGAACCGAAAAAACCGCAGTATGACGAGTCGGTGCGTGGACTCAGAAATGCCAAGGGTAAACTAAGACCGAAAGGGAAAATTCTCTGGGGGTTTACTCCACCCATAGAGGAAGGGAAACCACCTAGCTGGTCAAAGTTCCATAAGTTTGATATGTGGAAAGCAGGGCAATTACCTCACTGTAATTTTGTAAATGCCCACGCCATAGAAAACCCTGCGATAACGGAAGAGTTCATGGATGAATTTACCAGAGGAAAGACACCGGAAGAGATAGCAGCTATCAGTCGTGGTGAGTATCCTATCTGGGGTAAGCTGGTGCATCCGTACTTTGAGGACTCGTTCTGGGATGCGGAATCTAAAACGGGCAACCTGTTGCCGTCCGATTGGGAAGTTCCGTTTCACGATGATAGATGCACGTTTGAATTTGCTTTGGATTGGCACGATACCAAACCTGCTGCTGCGGTGTGGACCTGTGAAACAGCGGATGGAGATATTGTCGTCTACGATGAACTGGCACCGGAAGTGGCTAAGAACAAAACTATACTTGAACTTGCCCAGGTTATTCAGGACATCGAGGGTCAGAAATTCGGTATTAACAAAGGGCTGAAGATACGCAGGATTGGCGACCCGAAAATGAAGGATAAATCCAATGCACAGATCCTCGGATTCAACTCCTGGCAGCAGTTCCGTAACTGTGGAATTTACCTTGCCGAAGGATGGAACAGAGAACCAGGAGTCGGGTACAGTGTTGTTAATGATTACATCAGAGGGAATCGCACTGACCATCCCAGATTGTTTGTCTTATCGCATTTACGAAACACCCGTCTTGCAATGAGCAACCATTTCTGGACCGATGACGGAAAACCGGACCCTAAATGGTCTGACTACCCTTACTGTGTGAGGCAAGTTGTCCAGAGAAAAGCACGTAAATCCAAAAGTAAAATCATGCGCCTACCTAGCAAGTGGCCTCTGACAAGTTACGGTGGCGACCCCAGGTACGGACCTTACGGGGGATTGTATGCACGAAGGGCAAGTTCCAGAAGAAATATTAAAATTTTTTGATAAGAATTACGGTGGTTTGGAAGGATTTGTCGTTTCCGGCAGGCGCAGGGGATTAGACCCTGAATCCATTAGGAAAGCCGCTGTGGTGGTTTATCACAATCACCACAACGGTAAACCTTATCTGAACTATCGTGTTATGGGCCAGCACCTTTTGCTGCAAGCCCATAAACTGCAAAAGAAAGGTGTGAGAAGGGAATCAAAGAGGCTGGATGATTTGGAACGCAGGATTACGGCACTTGAAAATATCGGCATTAAAAGACCTAGAAGCTGGTTCTCCAGATTATTCGATGACTTTATACCAGAGGGAGCAACATGGCTATAGCAAAACCAAAAAAATTAACCTTTGCGGCACCGGGAGCTACTACCAATTTTGTATCCCATAGATGTATATATTGGGGATTTCGTGTAGGTATGGATGCTGCCAACGACCCTACTATAACTCTTTACGATAATGCTTCCACTGGAAGCGGTCTGGAAGTGGAACCGACAAATACTTATGACGCTACTGCGTTGGGAGCCAATGGTGCCAATATGGGTGTTGGAGTTCTTTGCGAAAACGGCATTACAGGAACAGTAGCTATAGCTGCTGGCAGTTGTGAAATAACCGTATATTACAGTTAAGGGGGATTTATGCCGATTCAATTACACTGCGATATTTGCAGGACGTTCATCAAGTTTATTGATCCGGGTCATGCAAAGAAACTTGCAGATACGGGTGAGAAAACTATATGTACTCTCTGTGACAGGGCAAAACAGGATTACATAAAAAAATGCGAAAAGGTATTAGCCATTTTCCAAAAACAGGCAACTCAAATGAGAGTTGATATGGAGAAACAGTTTTTGGAAGTTATGAGAGAATCAATGGAGGTA
>MUGE01000331.1:0-2088 GCA_002900545.1 Thermoplasmata archaeon M11B2D
TTAGCGGTGTGGCTTTCTGCCAGCTATCATTGAAATACCTATTGAGTTTCTCAAGCATCTCCTTTTCAACGGTCCAAATCCCTAGCTCGTCTTGTTTAATCGAACCAGAAAGAATCAACGCCCGGTCATCTCCTAGAATAAAGTTTCCGCGGATGCCGGAATGACGCTTCACATCAAATCCCTTCAGGTCAATTCCATTTTCATATTCATTAACCACTATCTTAGCATCCTTTGGAATCTCGATAGCCCCCATATTCTCCGCGATGATACGTGGGTTTGGTATCTCTGTGATACTCCATTTATGCGTCGGTCTTGTTGCTGGTTGAGTCTTATTGACGCGCCTCATCCCTATTTCAATGGCGATACCTATAGTGATTACACCGATAAGCAAGCCAATGATAAATGCTACGACATCCATCTGTTATCCAACTCCTACAACAAGTAAAACAGCATCAAGGATAAATAGATTGTCATTGGTTGGATAAAAATAATAGGCAGGGGGTAAGCTTTATGTCCCACAGTAGCATTCTGGACAAAAATTACAGGTCCAGTACCTATGCAGAAATCATTTCAACGAAAGATACAGGAACTACAGAAAAAACAGCATGCGGTTATCTTAGCACATAACTATCAAAACCCAGAAATCCAAGATATCGCAGATTTTATTGGAGACTCACTTGATTTATCTTTAAAAGCAATAAGTACAGATGCGAGCGTCATCATATTCTGTGGTGTAGATTTCATGGCAGAGTCAGCTAAGATACTAAACCCCGAAAAAACCGTAATCCTACCTGATAAAACAGCGAACTGCCCCATGGCTGGGATGGTTGATACAGAAAGCCTTGGGTGGCTAAAAAAAGAACACCCGGATGCAGAGGTAGTTGCGTATATTAACACAACTGCTGACGTGAAGGCATTGGCCGATATCTGTTGCACCTCTGCGAACGGAGTAAAAATTGTAAAAAGTAGGACAGCAAAAAAAATCATTTTTGTCCCAGATCGGAACCTTGGTCTCTATATTCAGAAACAAGTTCCAGAAAAAGAAATGATTCTCTGGCCCGGAGTGTGTCGTACTCATCATGATATAAAAAAAGAGGATTTGTTGGCATTACAGAAGGAACATCCAGCCGCAGAAATACTGGTGCATCCTGAATGTCAACCGGAAATCATTGATCTAGCGGATTTTGTATTTTCAACCAATGGAATGGTTACCCATGCGAAAGAATCATCAAAAAAAGAATTTATTATCGGCACAGAAAAAGGGCTATGCTATCGAATGGAAAAGGAAATGCCAGAAAAGAAATTTTATCCAATCCCTTCAGCAGTATGCCCCAATATGAAAAAAACCACGTTAGAAAAAGTATTAAAAAGTCTGGAAACGTTAGAACCTACAATCCATCTGCCTGGAGAAATCATGAAAAAGGCCCGTTTGCCGCTTCAACGGATGATGGAGACTTGATAAGGTGAAAAGGAATGAAACGTATCTTTCTTGATCACGCCTCGACAACACGAGTTGATGATGAAGTACTCAACGCAATGCTTCCCTATTTCTCGAAATATTACGGGAATCCGTCGTCAATTCATGCATTTGGGCGAGACGCACGGGAAGCAGTGGATGCTTCACGAGGCCATGTGAGCCATATAATCGGGTCCCGCCACGATGAGATTTTCTTTACTGCTGGCGGAACAGAATCAGACAACCTAGCAATAAAAGGAATTGCCTACCTTAACAAAGAGAAAAGAACAACCAAAGGACCACATATCATCACCTCTTCCATTGAACATCCTGGGGTCCTTGAAGCATGTCGACATCTCGAAACCCAGGGCTTCAACGTGAAATATCTTCCGGTAGATGCATATGGAATCGTCGACCTTGATTCGCTACGCGATTCAATCTCGAAAGATACGTTCCTTGTTTCGATAATGTTTGCCAATAATGAGATTGGAACCATTGAGCCAATCGAGGAAATCGGCAAAATTGCCCACGAATATGAGAGTATCTTTCATACTGATGCGGTTCAGGCGGTTACGAAGGTTCCTATTGACGTACGGAAGCATCACATTGATCTGCTTGCATTGTCTGGTCAT
>MUGE01000332.1:0-2087 GCA_002900545.1 Thermoplasmata archaeon M11B2D
AAAAAAATTAAGGTACGCCGCTGAAAGGCAAAATTTTCGGATCATTTAACCAGGGCGATGGTGGTCACACCGGCGTACACAAGGTCTCCGACGTTTACCGGTATTTCCTTTATTTTGTCCGCGGGAAGATACACATCGACCCGTGACCCTAAACGGATAATCCCTATCCTATCCCCTTTTCGTAGGGCATCTCCTTGTTTGATGTAGGGGTACACCCGTCGTGCGATAAGTCCAGCGATTTGAACAACCGTGACCGGTCCTATCTCTGTTTCCAGTGAAATGATGACCCGTTCATTTAAATCCGATTCTTTTTTCCATGCCCTGAGGTGGTATCCAGGGAAATGTGTCATTTTACTAACACGTCCGTCAATAGGCATCCTGTTGACATGAACGTTGTTGACCTCCATGAAGATTGAGACAAAGCACTGGTCCTTGTCCTGTTTTACCTCTCTGATTTTCCCGTCAGCGGGTGCAGTGATACCATCGCCGATTCGTCGCTCCGGGTCACGGAAGAAAATAAGAAAAAAGATAAGAACACCGAAAAAAGGGATAAATAAGGAAAGGAACCACTGGGAAAACCAACTCAGTAGTAAAAAAACGATGCTTAGTATCAACGGGGGGGCGACCCAAGACCAACACCCTTTCGCGATTCTCATATCCGCTCACTTTACTGACGCGTGTGGATACCGCATTCCCCTCCTTTCTTAAAAGTTTTCCTCCATCGACCATCCCGTTCACTTTCATGATCAAAAATAGGGACGGTACACGGGCTGCATCCTAAGGACCTGATTTTGCGCCCATCACGAAATTTCCTTCTGTACCATGGGTGCGCAGGCAGCTTATTGGTTTTACTATATTTCCATATCTCCTCTTCAGTCCACATGATAAGCGGATTGATTTTTGTTTCATGGTCGCTTATTTTCTCTATTTCCGCGGTGTACTGTCGTGTGAACCCCTCGGTGTTTCGCAACCCGCTAAACCATGCTTGGAGCCCAAGCGTGGTAAACGCGTACCGAACAGGAACAACCTTCAAGAGTTTACAACAGAGGTCAGGATCCTCATAATAGAGTTCGTTGCCGGTTTCTTTTTTTATTTTTTCTGCCTCTATACGATACTGCTCCATCGGTAACAAGGTGACGTCGATATTGTTTTTCTTAAGGATTTCCGGTACGACGTCTCCAACCATGAAAATCCTTGGTTTTATATTGTACTGGTTTACCACCTTTACGACAAATTCAAAGGTCTCCTTTGGTTTATGAATGGTCAACACTGAGAAGATGGGGACGTCTGGGTCTATGCTTCGAGCAAGATGCAAAAGGACCATGCTATCCTTCCCCCAGCTACAGGCGACAGCAACTCTGGTGCCATACGTTTGAATAGATTCTTGAATCAGTTCTTTTGAATGTTGTATTTTTTCCTCTAAAGTCTTTTGGTCTATCTGCAGTTTTTTTACATGGAATTTATATGGTTCTATGTGTGTTCTTTCTTTTCTGATCTCTTTTCTGCCACCACCAGTGATGTTCACCAAAATAGTATCCTGTGGCGAGATCGTTTCTTTGCATAGCGCTTGTTGCAACGAGGCAACGGTAACCCCTGCCTCAGGAACAATGCTGATCCCCTCGAGTTTTTCAAATAACGTCTGGGCTTGTTGGATTTCTTCGTTGGTGACACTGTACATCTCCCCCTCGGTCGCCTGAAGTATATCATACATACCACCGGTTAGGGAATACGCAGGAAAACGGTTGGTAAGCACATGGGCTGACGTTTGATCTATCATCTGTTTTGCTGATTCGTTTTGGAACCGTTCATCAATCGTCCTTGAATGACGTTCCCATGCCTCAACCATTGGAACATACGGGTAGTTCTGGGATCCATGGATCTTTGGTGGATTTTTTCCAAATCGGCCATCTACGATGAGACGTTCTGCTGCCTCATAGGCAGCGATGGCACCAGGACCCGACCCTAACGCCTGGAAATAATGATCTGGGAGATGACCAAGGAGCCGTACAGCATCTAAAAGGATCGTACCAACGCTATCACGCCGTGCAACATTACGGAACCCGCCCTCGGAACGATACCCTTCTACA
>MUGE01000333.1:0-2083 GCA_002900545.1 Thermoplasmata archaeon M11B2D
GGCCTTGAGGCAAGCACATCCTACTACACCCTTTACCGCACTTTTCTCACGAACGGACATGATATCAGCGTGGCGAACACCATTCAGCTTCGCCAGCTGATATCCAAGAATGATTCACTTGACGCGAAACGTTTATCAGAGATGCTCAGACTCGGGACATTCCCCTGCTCGTACACCCCAGACGAGCGCCTACAGCACCTCCGCAGCCTGGTACAAGTCCGCCATTCACTCATGGAAGAAAAAGTACGATGCAACGTCAGGATCCAAGCGTTCCTTGATAAAAACAGAGTACTCATGCCACCCTATGACGCCTTCAGCAAACACTGGAGACACACCCTGCAGGAACATCTCAGCACAGGAGCAGTTAGCAGTGAACTCCAGTACGAATACGACCATTTTCTGTTCCTGGAGAAGAAACAACGACATGTCGAACAGGAGATGAAACACTACACACGAATCCACTGGAGAAAAGAATACACACTGATTCAAAGCGTCACCGGCTTTGGACCAGTGCTTGCCTGCTACGTGATCGCCCATGTCTGCCCGATCGAACGATTCCCTTCAAACCGGAAACTCCGACGCTACGCAGGCGTCATACCAGTCACCAAACAATCCGGTGAGACCACCAGCAGGGGTCATATCCCGAAAGGCTCCAGCAGAAAACAACTCCGCTGGGCACTGGTACAAGCAGCGAACACCGCAGGAAAAACAGACACACCACTCGGCAGGTACTACCGGAAGAAAAAGAAACAGAAGAAGATCACAGCGATTGCGAAAATCGCGGTTGCATCCAGCATGATTGATATCCTCTATAAGGTGCTGACTACAAAACAACCGTACCATGCAGCGTCAGCAGAATGAGACTTACACCAATGAAAGTGTTGTGTGTAGGATGGTGAGAGTCGGCTGTCCTGCTTTTTTGTGGGCTGTGTACCCTGAAAAAAGAATGGGCAGCTAATGACTCGCCATAGTGGGCTAACCCTACCCTCGTAACGGTGGGATGTGTACCCGGATAGAAGAGCGTCGTCAAACGATCTCACCATCAATAACCATTAAATGTGAGGTGATTGATAAAGATACTGAAAAAGCGACACGAGAATCCTCAGGTTGATTCCTCAGGATCCTCATGAATTATCATAGAAGATGAAAAAGAGAAAGAGTCCGTGGGAAAATATCCCTGTGATTCTCGTCGATTTTCTCGTCGAAAAACTTAGAGATTAAGACAAGGTTATAACTGCTAAATCATACCCTTTCATGTTTGCTGAGTTAAACCCTATTTCTTCGAAAGATATCGTAAAACGCTTGATTTCTCTGTAAAAGGAAATAGTGTAGGAATCGTTTGAAATGATTCTCCCATTGATGTGGTCCCTTGAACACATGCAGGAAGATCACACAATACCCATTTTCTAGAAAGATGCGTTTTCTGTATTCATAATTGAACTCCTTTGAACCGCACACTTCGAGGTAGATACCAAACTGGGTGAGATAGAAATCAGGCGTCCAGACACGAGGTCGTCCATCATCATCCCAGACGAACACGGGTTGTTCAAAAGACCAACGAATCCCTAGCCTTTTCAAAACATCAGCGACTTTCCTTTCAGACTGCGTCATCCGCCTACAAATCGATTGATTTTCCATAGAAAAACCTCCAAACAAAAAAAGAAAGGAAAAAGGGTTGAGAGAGAGGAGTTGAAAGAATCAAAAGGGCTGATTTTGGGCATTTTTTCGAAAATTTCTACAGGAGAGAACAGGTACAGTCCCCGACAGGAGCACCTCTTTCATTTTATGAGCACAACACTAGACAAAAATGATATTAATTGTTTTCATATGTGCCCGTATAATATGATACATTGTATGGGCACTTTTTTAAACAAAAATAGATAACTTTATATGTTATTGTGCCCATACATACAATATGGTTTATTTGGAAAAAATCAAGCGGAACGGAAAAACGTATTATTACATTACAAAGAACTTTAGGTCGAGTAATAAAAAATGGAAGAAAATAAGAAAATATATTGGCAGCAAACCGCCATCGAAAAATCAAACATCACATGCAATTGCTGAGATTGAACAAGAAGCG
>MUGE01000334.1:0-2082 GCA_002900545.1 Thermoplasmata archaeon M11B2D
CCGCATCAGTATGAAACACAACACCATGATCCCGAGCAATTTTCCCAATTTCCGCAATAGGTTGAATCGTACCAATTTCATTGTTCGCAAACATTATACTAATAAGAAACGTGTTCTCAGAAATCGTTTCCTCCAGCTCATCTAAATTGATCAAACCATATTCATCAACTGGGAGATACGCAACATCAAAACCTTGGGTCTGAAGATGTCTACAGGTCTCTAATACCGCAGGATGCTCAATCGCACATGTGATAATATGTGGGCCTTTAGCTTTCCGCTTCTCCTTATTTTGATACGCAATCCCTTTAATCGCAATATTATCTGATTCAGTACCACCTGCAGTGAAAATAATTTCCTCAGGTTTCGCATGGATGAGATTGGCAACATGTAGACGTGCATTTTCAACACCCTTACGAGCATCTCTACCATAACGATGAATTGATGAAGGATTACCAAAAGTTGTGGTAAAATAAGGAATCATTGCTTCAACCACCACTGGATCAACTGGTGTGGTCGATGCATAGTCTAAAAATATATGTTTCATCTTAATCGCCTCGCCCCATATCCATCATACGCTGCAACGGACGTCGAGCATTATCCATGATTTCTTGAGGTAGTTTAATCCTAGGTTCTAACGTTTCAAGGCTTTTTAATATTTTTTGTACGGTAACCCGCTTCATACTTGGACAGATTGCCTCCCTAACCGGATAAAACATTTTTGTAGGATTCTCTTTTTTTAATCGATAACACATATCCTTTTCCGTCCCAATAATAAACTCATCTGCCTCCGCCTGCTTAGTATATTGCACCATACCATTCGTAGAATGAACATGATCAGCGATATCAATAACCTCAGGACGACACTCAGGATGAACAACAACTTCAGCATAGGGATGTTTGTTTTTTAAATCAAGAATATCCTCTTTTCTTATGTTATGATGCGTTGAGCAAATACCCGGCCACAAGATCATATTCTTCTCAGGAACAAAACGCTGAATATACAAACCAAGATTAGTATCAGGAACAAAAATCACTTTTTCTGACAACCTGCTTTTCACAACCTTAATACCATTCGATGAAGTACAACAAATCGTTGAAATAGCCTTAACCTCCGCAGGTGTATTAATATATGTAACAACCTCAGCATCAGGATGCTTCTGTTTTAATGCCTGCAAGGTCTCAGCATCAACCATAGCTGCCATCGGACATTTTGCTTCAGGATCAGGCATAATCACAGTTTTATCTGGGTTCAAGATCTGAGCAGACTCAGCCATGAAATCAACACCACAAAAAATAATCACCCGCGCATCAGTTTTTGTCGCTTTCAATGACAAATCCAGGGAATCACCAAGGAAATCAGCGATATCTTGAACCTCAGGAATCTGATAATTATGTACAAGAAGAACCGCATGATGTTTCCGTTTTAGCTCCTCTATGCGAGCAATAACCCGTTGCCGATCCATGTATACCAAGCTACCTACCCAGCATTTTTGCACCTGAATAACAATGGTGAACATAAAGATTGCCCCCCAAAAAACTACCTCTTTGATTAGAATATTTTTATTTATGAAAAGCAAATCTATTTATCCATGATATGAAATTACCTATGCAAATAGGAGGATGGAACAAATATGGATGTTGTCGCATTCATCACCGGCCTCGTTGTTGGCGTCGTTGCTGTAGGGCTTGCCATTGAAATAGGAATGCGGAAGATGACAAAAACCAACCCTGCCTCACGGCCTACCCATAAATGGTCGCTAGCTGAACTGAAAAATCCACGAATCGTTGCCGAATATCTTGGTGACATGGAGCTACCCAAAGACGCAAAAGTCGTCGTTAACCATATACAAAATCAAGAACGATTACAAGGTGTTGAGGCAAAAACACATACCGGGATACGTGGTAACTACATCCTTGGTGAGAACCGAGCATTGATCCTTGCTGGACCGGTAAAAGAAAATGAATTAGGAATATGGACTGTGGAAAAATCAATGCTTGAAAAACTGAATGCCTATTTCGAAGACAGCTGGGCAAAAGCACACGAATTCGACCCAAATGAGCAAAAGTAACTATGAGCATTCT
>MUGE01000335.1:0-2080 GCA_002900545.1 Thermoplasmata archaeon M11B2D
CAAACACCTTCCCGGTTTCCCCATTGCAGATCAGGGTGTTGCCGTCAGAAAGCCGTTGGGCGCCAGAGAGATGGCTTGCGAAAAAACTTGGTTGGGGGCTATACGTCCAACTTAGTGCCGTAGGTCCATACGCAGACCCTGCCGCAAGGTAGTACTCCCCGTTTTCGTTCACCGGCGGGGTGATTTCATCAACAGTTGAATACTGGCGGCTCCCGCCGTTGTTAAAAACCAGGATGTTGCCTTCACCGGGACATCCCGATTTAATCCATGTGGTATCATGTTGAAAAAACAGTTTTTTATCACTAAGAGTCCCTCGTCGATACGCAGCAGGATTCCCCCAGCGGTACAGAAGATCCCCGCCTTTCCCACTGTTTCCACCGGTATGACCTGCCGCTTCTGCAGTTGTTGTACTATGGTCAATGACCCATATTTCATTAAAATTGTGGACGCTGATGAGGATCTGGTCAAACTCCTCGTTATAATCAACAGAGTTGGTATGCATCCAATCTATGTTGGTTGACGGTACATAATTCACATCAACAAGCTCCGGGTGATCCCCGACCACCCCATAATTTGCCTTGATCGGGTCATAATCCTGGATGAGATGATCCCAGACATGCCATTCCCAGACAATCGTCCCACTGGTCGGTCCTGTCGGCTGCACTTCCACGATATGGTCGGGACACAATCCTGAGAAGGAAACATAACTAGGGTTCCGTCCTGCGTTGATTACATCAGTACGTGATTTTATCTCCCAGGCGATTAATAGGACATTGCCATTTGGAAGGGCCTTCATATCATGATGACTCATATGACCATCGGTATTGTATCGGAAGTCCCAGACGATAGTACCATCCTGCAGTACTTTCTGAACACCACCCCCTGCCCCTGCAGCAGGGAAGGAACCTGAACCGACTCGTATCGTCCGGAGAATTGTTCCTTCACCAAGCCACCAGACCGCGACACCAGGGAAATAGCTGCTTTGCCAGGTCAAATTAATCGATCCATCACTTTCCCTGAGGTAGGTGGTTGTAGTCCACATCGGTGAGTAGAGAAACTGACCCTCGGAAAACAGCAGTGAGGACTGAGGAGAATGATTCACCGTTTCAGATGCTGATAGGATTGCACCAGACGCAGCTAGTAGGAGAAAAAAAACAAACACGCCTATCATGCGTAAGGTACGTCGGTATCTCAAATGCAATGCGCTGAAGAAATGTATTTTATCCATAGTCTGTTTCCTTTAGATATTTAACATATATTCGGTATAAAAACTTTTTTCCCAAATCTCTGCCGATTTTCTTTACAATCCCGCATGAAAAAGAAAGAAGAAAAGGAATCTTTTCAAGGAGTCTATTATACCCTGGTGATGACGTATATGTGGATGTTCTTTGTTCTTCTTCTGTAACCTTTAAAAGAGATTGACATACAATATTTTTCTTTTATACCCTATTGCGAGCTGTGAAAAATGAATGTTTTCAAATGAAGTTACAACTCATTTAGAAATCTCGTAGGGAGGGATAAAGAATTCTCATTTGAAATCGTTACATTCCTTAGGATAAAGCCTTCAACATAGTAATATTTAAATAATATTGATGTATGTAATTGGCAAAGGAGGTCAACAAAATGAAAAAGACATTAATTGTAATAGGAATATGTGCTCTAGTGGCGTGCATGCCGATGATGACCGCGGCTCCATCAGTTGGTGTGAAAAACTCTTTGTTGCAACCACGGACGCTCTCACGGGGCAATGGCACATTTAGCGGTGTGTTCGCTGAGAAAAATGAAACCGGTTATAACATCTTAGGGAACATCTCTGGAACCTATAATATAGGGATGAGTTCATTTGGTACTATCGCTGGAATATGGGAAATGACCGATGCGAATGTATCAGGTGCATTTAACGGATACATCATCTATAGATTTTTCCTTGGACAATACAATGTAACTGGAGTAGAAGAAGCAGGCCAGTTCATTGGGTTATATAAAATTAACCAGACCAGCAGTGAAGTCAGAGCGATATCGTTGGTCTTTACCGATGAAGATCATCTGACCAGGTATGCTCTAGGGACAGTACAAGAAT
>MUGE01000336.1:0-2065 GCA_002900545.1 Thermoplasmata archaeon M11B2D
TATTTTTGAGGGCTTCAAACGTCTTTTTTAGTGCTCCCACCATATCGTCAGACGCCATCACCGCATGTGAAGCCTGCGCAGCTACAATTTCGGCTGCCATTTCCGTCAAAGTTTTCGCCATATCATTGTCCTCCTTTCGTCATTGTGGCCGTATTGTTGGCAAAGTTGCGAACTCATACAACATAAGGTAAATCAAATTACTTGTCAACAACTATTTGATATATTTGGAATAATCACTGTTGTTCAAATTTGTGTATTGCAAGTATAGGAAATTATTAATCTATTGTCTAAATCTGTATTCCCAACAGTTCTGCAAGTATGAGGGTTTCTATCCGGAGGACCAAATATATTTTCCAAATCCCATGGCCGCTAAACCATGTCTCTTGGTACGCAAAGTGCATATAAAGAGCTTGTTGGTCCTGCCTGACAATAGATTTTGCTGAGCGCGGCGAGTAACCCGGATGTTTCATGAATTTCTGTCACGAGACCGTGAAACTGGGAACCCGCTTGCGGGACTGAGCGGAGCGCAGCGAGCGCGAATTAGATGGGCGGGCCACCAGGCAACCGTCCCGCGGTACCGCGGGATTGGACCCGAGGCGTACCTGAACGGTACGTCGCAGGGTGAGCTTGTCCTGAGCCTGCGAAGGAGCACCCGAGGACGCCAGGAAGGACGGCCATATCCACGGTCGCAGTAAGTGATTCATGAGACATCCGGGTTATATACCATCCGTCAATGAAGAAGTTTTTTGGCTTAATTTTTACGGGCCTCGAGAACGCAAGCTATTTATCAGAGAGGCAAAGAAAATGAAGAGACTGGCTATTATCTCTATCGTAGGTTTTTCTTTGATTCTTGTTATCAGTTGTTTTGAAGAAAGTAAAGATCAAACAAATCTAGATACTGTAAGGAAAATACGTATTCTTATTAGTAATTCTAACTTTGAAGGAGCTAGACTCGCTGCGATTGATACTCTTGATCCGGAGATAAAATCACTATACTTTGACGCAGACAGATACCTTGGTCACGCATCACATGAGGATGTAAGATGCAACGAGAGAATTGAAGAAATACTTTACGGAATTGTCAAGAAAGTTCCTACCAAGGAAACAAAGCTGAATAGAGATATTTATTCCGAGTTGCTTACTCTTTATCCTGAAAACGAAATTTATAAAAAGAAATTTATATACTATGACAGAAAAACCAGAGGAATAGTTCAATGATAAACTGAGTTGGCCTAGACAACTCACAAATTGAGATGCTTTAATTATCTAGAGATAAGTGTTTCAACCTCCTCCGCTTAGAATACAACCTGCAAGCCACCGTAAAAGCTACCGCCCAACCCAAAAATATCACGTCATCTATTCTGCCAAACATCAAATCAGGCATAAAAAAATAGACTAAAGATCCAGCAAAAAAGCTGATACTGAGGGCCACACTGTAGCCTATCCAGGTGAATATTCTAAAAAAAACAAGAAAAAGGAATGTCCAAAATAGATAGAGGATCGTGGTCCCCAAAAGGAGGTATTTGCGCGGTATACTTTCTGAGAATTTCCGAAGAAAACTATTGAATTTATTCTTTGGTTTTTGAATGCGAATCTTTGCTACTTCTCCTATGGTCATTTTCGCGTCAACATAAGTCCCAGCTGGTATTAGGAAGTCGAGCGTTATTGGAGCTTCTTGTCTATGTAGAGCGTCATTAGCGGCTCGAAACTCCATAGAGAGAATCTTATGACTGATGAGGTATACTGTTCCCGCACCGAATACCAGAAAAAGTAACGACACCGCTGACATCAACATTTTGGTTCTGAATGTCATGGTGAATACCTCTTTATGATAGACGAATGAGCTATATTAAACCGTTATCTCGGGAAACGCCATGAGAAATTCTAACCTTGACAGTAGTAGTATCTAGTGGTAGCTCTCCTTTTCATCAAGCAATAGAGAATCGGGGCCCATCGAAGATCCCGCTGCGCGGGGGAGGACCAGGCTTTGGGCTACCCCCTGAGGGGGCTTCAATGGTCTTTCCCTGATGCGGGACTCTATTGGAGTAATGCAGTGGTGGAGTAT
>MUGE01000337.1:0-2054 GCA_002900545.1 Thermoplasmata archaeon M11B2D
CAGTTTGTCATCGTTGCACTGGCCCGGATGATTAATGAATCCGCCTAAGGCGGACCCTGGATATGACCGTCCTTCCGGGCTGGAGTATATGATGGCCACAAAACAAAAGCCCCCAAAGATTTGGAAAACCCCTCAGAGGCCTCATATGGGCACTTTCTGGAGACTCCACCACATGACTCACTCCAGAGTACTAAGAAATATTGCAGCGATGGGCGATATCCAGAACTAATTGAGAACCACAGGGCTGCTACAAGGCATGCTCTTCAGAGGATGAATCAGAGCAGGAGGTTTCGCTGATTTCAGGATAGGCTGAGAGGTCGTTCCGTGTAAATACGAAAAACCACCATTTTGAACCAACAAAAAAGCGGAGCCGAAGCTCCGCAGGGTCTTTGGAAAGTGAATAGTGGAAGACAGCACTAGTACCCAAACTATAGGCAGTTACTCATCGTCATTTATCTTAACCAGGTTAAAATCGACATTAGTAGACTGAGTCCTAAGATAGCCAATATCATAACCCATTCTCTCTTAAAGGCCTCCCGGATAAGGAAGGTATGAGCAGACCTATTAGGGTATGGCCTCATCGATGGAATCCACCTTGGAACTGTTGATATATATGTAACATATGCCTCACCATATCTGCGAGCTAGCTTATCTTCTTCCCACAATATGGTTGGTCGATATAATAAAAAGAACAAAGCAACATAAATAGGTATAAACAAAAGAAGCCCACCCATAATTACAATTCCGAGCCCTATAAAGAAGGTACCTAAATAAGAGGGATTTCTTGAGTAAGCATAGGGCCCGGCAGTTACCGGTATTTTGAGGTGGCGATTGCTTTCTCTCACTCCCACGCTCCATATCCTTATTGTTTGCCCCAAAACTATGAGGGGGAAGGATATCTGCCAGTTGAGCAGACTAAATGTCCGATTATAATGGTAGCAAATCACTAAAATTAACAGGACGAAAATCACTAATAAACGATTTCTGTTCTTATATGACCATTTTCCGAGTCGCAGCATCAGACTCTCTCTGTCGAGTCTTCCTGCATGCTCGTAGGTATTCTCTGTCTTTTTCAACTCTTTAACCTTTTAGTCTTCGCCCCGCGACATCTTGGCTGGTTCTTTGAGTCCTCGCATGGTGAAGTAGACATTGCTGCCCTGCACGAATATCCTGACCCCATAGTCGCCCGATATTTCTTGCCCTTTGATAGTCCAGTTTTTCCATCCCTTAATCTTTTTTTGGCCACTGTGCCATGAGCGATAAAAATAAAGACCATATTTATCGTCGTATTTTATCAGCTTATACTTAACGTAGTTTTTGTCGAGATCTACTATATCCTCTGCTCTGCTAAAGCGACCCTCCCTTGTTCCCATCAACAAGGGGTCTGGTTCCTGGATTACATTGCAAAAGGCATCTGGTTTTAGCTCAGGATTATCAAACGGTGTTTTTCCCTTGATCGAACATCCAACGAAAGTAAGCACGAACACCAGGTAAATAATGAGTCTTTTCATACCAATCTCCTCTTTTTGCTTTGCACCTTTTGAATACTTTCATGATGTAAATTGAAATTGTTGGCGATAGAATTAAATTTTTCCTGCTCCCCGCGCATCGCTATCGGATCGACTAGTTTTGTCTTTGTATTCTTTATATGCTTGGCAGCCTTTCTTGTAACCCAAACCACAGGAAGTTTTGGTATCTTTTAAAGCTTTTTGTAGATCACCCTTCTGGAAATAACAACGCCCCCGGGTATAGTATGCCCAACCGTCATTAGGTTTCAGCTCAAGTGATTTGGACAGATAATTAATGCTTTCGTCATATTCTTCAAGTTGCATATGAAGCCAGCCTAAATTATCGTAAGCTTCAGCATAATCTGGTTTGAGTTTGATTACCATTTGAAAGTCAACTGTAGCTTCCCTGTAGCGTTTCACTTTAATATATACACGTCCTCGCCAAAAATATGCTCGGTAGTTATTAGGATCTAGTTCTATTGCTTTGTCAAACTCCTGCAGAGCTTTCCGGTATATTTTCTTCCTGTAGAGACTATGCCCGGTTCT
>MUGE01000338.1:0-2047 GCA_002900545.1 Thermoplasmata archaeon M11B2D
CCGGGAGCTTTCCTGATCTCCTCGCCAGATATGAGGAATACGGTATTTCTGCGCTGTCTTTGGTGACGGCAGATGGTCGATGACCATGTCTAAGACGACCTCATGGATCGGTGATTTTTTCGCAAGGGTTTTTTGGTCATTGTTCTTGCAATAATTATAGACATCTTTGAATCCGAGATTTGTTTGTTTCATATATGGGACAGAAACCGCCCAGTTGTGAAATGCGGACCCAAACGCAACAGTTCCATTTTCAACCTTGACATTCCATTTTCCTTTGAATTCCTCAGGGATGACTCGGTTGAGAAGTTCGTTGAATTTGTTTATGATTTTGATAAAACGACTCTGCATTTCCTCAGGGGTGACCCGCAGTTCGTTGATGAGCCGGTCGACCTTGTTTATGAACAGTACAGGTTGTACTTTCTCCCGGATTGCTTGCCTAATGACCGTTTCGGTCTGCGGCATTGCACCTTCCACAGCGCAAACCACAATGATACAGCCGTCAACTGCTCGCATAGCCCGTGTCACATCACCACCGAAGTCCACATGACCTGGTGTATCAATTAAGTTAATCAGATATTCCTGGCCCTCAAACTCATGGACCATGGATGCCGCTGCAGCGTTAATCGTAATTCCGCGGGCTTGTTCCTGCTCGTCGTAGTCTAGGACAAGTTGTTTTCCTGCAAGATCCTCACTCATCATCCCACACCCTGCAATCAGGTTATCAGAAAACGTGGTTTTCCCATGATCGATATGAGCAGCAATCCCTATGTTTCGAATACGGTCTAATTTATTCATCAGCGTAGTTGCTTTCTGAATATTCTCTTCTTTACGTCCCATACGTTATACACCTTCAAAAATCCATATTTCTTTCTTTTTTTATTATCGAGCTGCTTTGGCTACCCGCTCAAGATCATTTTTCTTTGCCACCGCAAAAGATGCAGGATCATTCTTGCTAGCTTTGAGGAGCTCATCGGCAAGACATGCCTCGATTCTTTTCTTGTTCTTATGACTAGCTGTCAACGCACCGGTGCAGATGTTGCGAAGAGCGATGTCTAATCTTCTCTGTGGTGAAATATCCACGGCTTTTGGAACCATGATACCACCAAACCGCAATCGTGTTGTTTCTTCTTTTGGTGCAGCGTTCTGCAATGCATCAACAAGGACTTGTACAGGGTTTGTCTTTGTTCTTTTGTCTATGAGTTCAAATGCCATGCGGACGGCCTTATATGCTTTGGTCTTCTGCCCGGTATACATCTCGCTTTTCATGAGAATATTAATGAGTCGTTCGATGATGGAAAGGTTTGATTTTCCAAACATCTTATTTGCATGTGGTGCTCCGAGGAAGAAATCCTTGCTTTCGAGGTTGATGTACCGCTGTAGCCCTTGATCTTCGATTTTTACTGAGCTGATGTCATATTTTTCAAACATCGGGAAAAAAGAACTGCTGGGCTGAGAAGTTTTTTTTTCAGTCATATTTATCGTCTCATTGGTTTTTCAATTTTTCCTTTAACTAATTGATCTAAGGACACGTCATTTACCTTAATGACTTTAAAACGGACTCCGGGGATATCGCCGTAACTACGGCCCATCCTTCCGCCTATTCCTTCGACAACGACTTCATCGTGTTCATCAATAAATCCAATGGCGTGGTTTCCTGGGGCAAATGCGGTGATCTGTCGTCCGTTTTTGATAAGCTGGATTTTTACGCATTTTCTGATTGCTGAGTTCGGCTGTTTTGCTTCGATACCAACTTTTTCGATGACGATGCCTCGTGCTTGAGGAACACCTCCGAGTGGATCTGATTTTTCTTTTAAATGCAGGATTCGTTTTTTGAAATGCCGATCGTTCCACAATTGGTTTTTTCGTGCTTTTTTCAGTTGGCGTGCCGCGTTTATTCCTTTACCCATAGTACACCTATTTTATCTGGTAGAAGTGAGGCAGTATACAGCTTTTAATATTTAAATTCTCTCTTAAGCAATACCTGATTTATTAGGGAGAAAATAGTAGAAATGTTTACGGTATTTTTTATAAAAAAATTTAAATAATA
>MUGE01000339.1:0-2043 GCA_002900545.1 Thermoplasmata archaeon M11B2D
ACCGTCATCATTACCTGAAAATAGCTCACCAGCACTTTTGTTTGTCCTTCATGGCGGGGGTGGTACAGGTGAGGGAATGGAAAGAACACTGACACTTGGGGGATTTAACTTGTTGGCAGATCAACATTATTGTATCGTCGTATATCCGGATGGCTTTGAGAAAAATTGGAACGATGGCAGGAAAAATGTTTCAGATCCCGCGCATCAAGAAAACATCGATGACGTTGGTTTTTTTAATGCTCTTATAGAGAATCTCACAGATGAACTCAACATTGATATCCATCGTATTTTTGTGACAGGCATCTCAAATGGGGCGATGATGTCATATCGTCTTGCATGTGAACTTCCTGATAAAATCGCAGCAATCGCCCCAGTCGCCGGTGCAATACCAACAGACGTATTAGCATACAACATATCTAATGCACCGGTCTCCGTCTGTATCATCAGTGGAACACACGATCCCCTCGTACCATGGGACGGGGGACTGGTTGGTACTCCAAGAAACCCACGTGGAACCGTCATCTCGGTACCAGACTCTGTTCTCTATTGGGTTACTCATAATAACTGCTCTATCACACCACATAGCACAGTACTTCCTGATAGAGATCCTACCGACCGTACGTGGGTCCAGAGGGATATTTATGGCAACGGAACAAACAATACTGAAGTGATTCTCTATACAATCTATAACGGAGGGCATACCTGGCCAGATGGATATCAATACCTTCCTAAAGTACTCGTCGGCAGAACATCCCGTGACATAAATGCAAATGCGGTGATATGGGATTTTTTTTCTACCCATCCAAAGAAATAATTGGACATATCACTTGTTGGATAGAGAACCTTTTATTTATAATCCTACTTCGTATCTCTCAGGTGCTTAGAGACGCGTATAATTTATGATTTTTTTCTTCTATTTTTCTTTTTTACTTGTTTGGATGTACTGTGATGTCTTTTTACAGGACCTGTGTGCTTCTTTTTTTTTGTTTTCACAGGTTCGTTCTTCTCGGTGACATCTTCCATCGTAGTGTAGACTGAAATCACCTTGCCGTTTTCATCAAACAAGAAGAAGTCATGGGTGATAACCAGTCGTTTCTCACCGGTTTTTGTTCGATACTCACGTTCATGACCATCTGTATAGGATTTACCCTGGGATATCTTCTGTAAGAATGAGTGTTTGGCTTTGGTTCGTTCGTTTTCGGAAATGAAATCAAAGATTGATTTTCCAAGGACATGTTCCTTTGTGTATCCAAAGGTCTGGCACCATTTCTCATTGACATCAGTGATAAGACCTTTCGGGTTTAACGTATGGTAGGGGACGGGTGCTTTCTCATACAGCAATTTAAACTTCTTCTCGGATTCTTGTAGGTTTTTTTCTATTCTTTTTTGATCACTGATATCCTTGATGACACCGATGGAACCAACGACTCTATCCTCATGGTTCCTTAACACACTTAAAGAGATATCGACGTCTATTTCCCCCTTGTCCTTTTTTTGTATTTTTGTTTCAAGGTGATGTTGCATTCCCTTCTGACGAATGTTTTGGGATCTGATTTTTTCCCATTCGGAGATTGGATATAACTGCTGAACTGGTCTTAAATATAAATCATGCTTATTCATCTCAAGCAATGTCTCTGCGTATTTGTTCCATGAAATAATTCGTTCTTTCTCGTCAGTCATTGTGATAGCGACAGCAGAGTTATCAAAAATCGTTCTGTATTTTTTTTCAGATTCTTTTAATTCTTTTTCGACTTTTTTTAATTCAGTGATGTCTGTTATAATCGCAACCGACCCTACGATTTCTCCTTTCCATCCTTTTAAAATACAAATGGAGAGATCAACATCAAATGGTTCATTGTTTTTTCGTATCATCTTGGTCTCCATTCGATATCGGATTCCTTTTTGACGAACATTTTCTCTACGTATTTTTTGCCATTCCTCCGAGGGGTATAAGGAACGAACCGGCTTTTTAAACAAGTCGCCTTCTTGCATGTTTAATAGTTCTTCTGTGTATTTGTTCCACGAAATAATACGTTCTTCATT
>MUGE01000340.1:0-2042 GCA_002900545.1 Thermoplasmata archaeon M11B2D
GATCTGCTTATAAAAAATACGTTAGAAATCGAAGAAAGTTATTTGAACGGACATCCTCAGAAACGCCTGGTCAACAATGCGCATTTCCGGTTCACAGGAATCGAAGGAGAATCGCTTCTTCTCTCTTTAGACGAGCAGGGGATCGCGACATCGACAGGTTCTGCATGTTCATCCCAGAAGCTACAAGCATCCCATGTGCTCCTGGCGATAGGATTGGATCCCGTGCAGGCACATGGATCGGTTCGTCTGTCTCTTGGCAGAGAAAACACAAAAGAGGAAATCATGTCTGTCTCTAGGGTATTTCCACAGGTTGTCGAGAAACTACGTCAAATGTCTCCTCTTTGGAACCGTTAGGATATGCAAAAAAAAGCGGTTTGTCTGATTTCTGGGGGTCTTGATTCCGCGGTTACTGCCTTTATCGCAAAAAAACAAGGATATGATCTTTACGCTTTGTCGTTTCGTTACGGCCAACGACATGCAAAGGAGATTTCTTGCGCAAAGAAGATAAGCAATGCAGTCGGGGTAAAAAATCATCTGATCCTTTCTCTTAACCTAGAAAAATTTGGTGGATCATCTCTTTTTAAATCCTCGGTTCAACACATTAAGAACCATTCGTTGAAGGATATTGGAAAGACAATACCATCAACCTATGTTCCAGCCCGAAACACGATTTTCCTCTCCTACGCACTTTCGTACGCTGAAACGATTAACGCCGATGCTATCTTTATCGGCGTAAACGCTGTTGATTATTCCGGGTACCCTGATTGTCGACCTGCGTACATTAAAATGTTCCAGCGACTATCAGCTCTTGCGACACACCAAGCAGTTTTGGGAAAAACAGTTCAAATCAAAGCCCCGCTTCTGCATCTGACAAAAGCTGAAATAATAAAAAGAGGGGTAAAGTTGAATGTCCCTTTTTCGAACACCTGGTCCTGTTACAGGGGAAACGTTAAAGCATGTGGTCGCTGTGATTCTTGTCTGCTCCGTCTAAAGGGCTTCAAAGAGGCAGGGGAAAAAGATCCATTACCATATGCGACCAGAACCGATTGACATAGGCTATAACTCCATTTTTAAAAAAATTGTACAGTAGACTTAGTTAGCTGTTGGAACGAAATATGCTGATTTTTTCTGTAATAAAAAAACGTAATAAAAAATATTTTTGCTATGACAAGAGAAGGTAATTTTAGGAAATTTATTAATACCGGGCAACTCTTTTCAAGGCTGATGGTGAGAGAGAAAAAAATGAGATTTAAGGATATCGAGAAATTGCATGAATTAATCGATAGCGCCTCCTTACCGAAACAAAAAATACCATCTGCGTATGAAGAAGAAAAACTTCAAGCACTGCGAAAACGACTTTCTGATAATTCCCTAAAGGACCGCAAACAAGTATTTTCTTCAGAAGAACTAGATGGAGAATCAGATAATTTAAAACCACGAGTGATAATCCATAAAAAGGAAGAACGCAAGAAAACGGATGAGAAAGTAATTCAGATAGACCTTAAACCACGGGAGATAACAAAAGAAAAAGAACTGCCTGAATATAAATTTGCCCTGGTTAAAGAAAATCCTTTTTCTAAAGAAGAGGTCTTTGAGATTGAGAAGGTACCTGTTTCCATGGATAGATTTTTCCGGGATAAATCACTAAAGCCATCAGATAAATCTGATTTGGGAAAAAAATCTTTACTAGCAATCTCTGCTCAGAAGGGAAAAGAGAGTACCGTACAGACGTCTCGATCGACGAGAACGCAAACAGCAGGTAGAGAAACCGCCGAAGAAAGAGACGTAAAATCAAAAGGGATATTCTCTCAAATGATACATCCGAAGAAAGAGAAGCAGAACACTGCTCCGTTGGTCTCGCAAGAACCAAAAGTCGACATACCGCAATTTGAACCAATTGAATTCACAGCAATAGAAAGTGAGAAGGAAAAATGGAAAACGTCAGGAGAAGAAATAATACAAGAAAAAGACCGGAAACAAAAAAGGATGGATGACAAACAAACAAAAAAACAAGCACGTGAAAAAGAAAAGGATACACAACA
>MUGE01000341.1:0-2040 GCA_002900545.1 Thermoplasmata archaeon M11B2D
GCATTCTGCTATTACAACAACCATGCCATGCCAACATCCCGCCGCGTTCGTCCGTGAACAAAAAAAATAACTTTACCTACGTTTTCCCCTTGCATTTTTCTCGGGATGTGTTATTATATAATTAGACAACAACAAAGGAGCCAGACATGGTACGCAGATACATCGGCGACGCAACCATTTACATCACTTACAGCGACAAAGACGACGAGACATATCACGGTTCTGTTGTAACAAACGACGGTTATCGCTGGGCTTTTGAAATGTTGCGTGCTCCCCAAAGTGGTTTCCCGCACGCCTACGATTCGTCAATGGCATACGACAAAATGGCAAAAGCAGCGTTGTCGTTTGCTTCCTACTATACTTCCTTCAATCGCCATGGCAATACGCCAGACTGGGCTCCTGACGTTGATACTGCAGACGCTATTGCTGCAGCCACCGATTGGGCTGTTAAGGATGTTGACGGGTATACTCTATACGACGTTCGTCGTAAAAAGTAAATGTTTTTTGTTTTTGTTCACGGCGCAAACCAACCAACCGGAAAGGTTAAACATTATGACGACCAGCAAATTCCCAAAAATTCTTGTTCGCGAAGTGGCGCATACCTTGCGCAACATCAACGCAAACGTCGAATCGTTTCAGGAAGATGGGTGCCCGGTTCGTTTGCAGGTTTATGACGATGGACAATGGATTGTCCGTTGGGGTCTGTCAGACTATGACCAGAGCCATCATGGTTATTGGGGTTCATCCATTGTTCCTGGCGTTGTCAAGGGAACGGTTCAACGGTTCAATTCGATTGAGTTGGCTCGCGACCTTATCGAACAATGTGAAGACCATTTTTATCAATGCCATTGACATCCATTAAAACGTGATTACATTATGTTGTAAGGAGACAACACTATGACACGTTCAGAAAAATTGTTACAGTTCATCAACACATATAAGCTTGACGGCCTATGTCCGTTCACGCCACAAGGCGAGCCTGGTTTTTCATATGAAGGTTGCGACGTTTGTAGTCCTACCCTAGGCAACGATGTTTATTTTTGTAACCTGAATTATGCCAACGGGAAGTCTACCGCCCTTTATCCTATTCAGGTATGCCACGATTGTCTTTATGTGGCGGCGTATGGGGAAGAATAATTTTATTTGTTCACGGCCGAAAGGAAGACGAGCCATGTTTACCATCGCAATCACATTTTCAACGTTCATCATTTATTTGACCTTCGGACATATCTTGGTTAAATAGGGGAACGTCATGACCAACGAACAAATCGCCTACAAAATCCATGACGAGATAATGGTTTCCGAATTTTCAGATTGTCCGCATCATTGCATATATGAGATAATAAATTTGATTGAAGATTATTCCGAGAAAAAAGATAGGCGCAGAATTGCATATTTTTGTTGCAAACTAGACTGGCCATGTGGTACAATAAAGAGCGTTAAGGATTATTACAACTTGATTTATTGAAAGTAAAACAATGCGAGACAAAGAAACGAATGAGACTACGCTTGACCGAAAAATCCAAAGGCAGTTACGCTGGGACAAAAAGAAAGGCTATAAATCCCGCGAAAACAAAGAAAAAGAAAGAAACGATTATTATTCGCGCAAAGAAGACAACTAGCAACAACTGTGCCAAGAAAGGAAAACGGCGATGAACAAAAAAAATAAATACACAGACGCAGTCAAACAAGCATTATTCCAATATTATGGGATGATTCAGGCAACCGACCAACTATGGGACCAAACAGCGTTGGCTGTATGTATTCAAACCATCACTATCTTTACCCGAAAGAAAAACCCTCATCCTGGAGATTTGCCTGCGACAGGCGCCGAAATGGTTAATTGAAACCATGAAGTTGAAAGAGCAAAAATACCAACTACAGGGCCAACTATGGAACCAACTATGGCGCCAACTAGAGCGCCAACTAGGGCGCCAACTAGGGCGCCAACTAGGGCGCCAACTAAGGGACCAACTATGGGACCAACTAGGGGACCAACTAGGGGACCAACTATGGGGCCAACTAGAGGACCAACTAGGG
>MUGE01000029.1:0-9110 GCA_002900545.1 Thermoplasmata archaeon M11B2D
ACTGAAGTTTTCCCCGAAGAGCAGAGATTTCCGCAAGAGAAAAAAGATAGTGGATTCGTCGGAGGGCAATGGTCCGATACACCTTCTTTTTTGCATCATATTTCCGTGGCATACTCAACCAAAGATGATATCTCAGTTATAAAACCCTTATGCGAAAGAATCTAAAGAAAGTGACAAAACAACAATGAAGAAAAAGAAAAAAAAAGAAATGAAGAAAGAAGCAAATTTACTTCTTCTTCAGGTATGGAAGCCCTGTTCTCTTATTGACACCAACGGTATATCCAGTTGGTAAATCGCAATTGGTTCCACTTTTTGGTTTTCTTTTGCTGAAGAAATAAATCGTTTGATTTCTTCCGCCTTTAAGCTTTACGTTTCTTGTGTATAAGTTCCAACCCTCGTACGTGTATGGCATAATACACCTCCTGCCAGGAATACGACTCCTGGAATTTAAACCTTTCTTTATTTTCCTCCTGGTACACTGATAACACGTGCGAGGCTGACACGTTTTAAAAAGAAGCATGAACGATACTCCAGATAGAATGAAATAAAAAAAAGAGCCGGTAGTTGTCGCCCACATTTATGAATCACGTAGGTGTTTTAAACGTTTTCGAAATGTACCAGTGCAATCAACAACATTTTTCAATGCCAGAGCCATGATGGAGTATGAAAAAAAATTCAAAAGCACATCTGGTCTTTATCGGCTTAGGTCTCTATGATGAGGCGGATATTTCATTAAAGGGGTTACAGGAACTTAAAAAATGTGATAAGGTGTTTGCTGAGTTTTATACCACAATCCTAGGTACGTTCGACAGAGAATCCTTTGAGGAACGTATCGGAAAAAAAATTGATGTACTGTCAAGGGAAGAAACAGAGAAAGCGGATAAAATCATTGACGCGGCATCACAGAACCATGTCGCGTTTCTTACGGGAGGGGACCCAATGATTGCAACAACGCATGTCGATCTGCGCCTTCGTGCAATGAAACAGGGGATTCCAACAACCATTATTCATAGCGGGAGCATTGTGACTGCGGTTCCTGGCCTTCTTGGCCTGCAGAACTACAAATTCGGTAGGACAACGACACTCGCATTTCCTGAAAAAACGTATTTTCCAACAAGCCCATATACAGTAATATACAATAATAGGAATTTGGGGTTGCATACGCTGGTACTGCTTGATATTCAAGCTGAGAAGAACCACTATATGACAGCAAATCAAGGTTTTGAAGTGCTTTTAACAATGGAGGAAAAACTTAAGAAAAATCTCTTGACACCTGATACCCTTGCGTGTGTCGTTGCACGAGCAGGAGCAGAAAATCCAATGGTTGTGGCAAACACGATAGGGAAACTCCAAAAAAAGACGTATGGTCCACCCTTGCACACGATTGTAATCCCTGGTGATCTGCACTTCATGGAAATCGAAGCCTTGGAACTCTGCGCTGGTTTACCATCTGAAATAAAAAGAAAAATACAAAAACTATAATAACCCTGCATATTATTCCGCCCATTAACAACAAAGGGGTATGGATGCAGCAAGAAAAAAACGACTTCGTCGGTCTTATCTATGGTGATGTTGGTTCAACAAAATTTAACTTCACAGTCGATAGCCGTAATATCCGTAAGTTCGATTATATTGCCGCGCCACACGAAGAAGGGTATGTGCTTGCGCAGGTTATGGATATCAAGGGATACTCAGATCTGAAATTTGAGGATGCCATCACCATTAAAAGCAATGGGTCTGTTCCTCCTATTAAAAGTGATATTTCTGCATATGCAGAAGTGATTGGATATAGGGATAAAGAAGGCCATCTGCAGGCACCACGCAGTCCGTTTGAGGCAGGAGCCCAAATCACACTTGCTGGGGAGGATCATATCCGACATGTTCTTGGTTTACATGCGGAGAAAGAAAATGGGGCGTATCTTGGTCTTCTCAAAGGACATGATCTTCCCGTGTACCTTAACATTGATTCGTTAGTGCAGAAGCATATCTGTATCCTTGCGAAAACCGGTGGTGGAAAAAGCTATGCATGCGGCGTTCTTATTGAGGAGCTCCTGAAGAAGAAAATCCCGCTTGTAATCATCGATACACATGGCGAATATATTTCCCTTGGTAAACCGAACAAGGATAAGAAAGATCAGAAAAATATGGAGAAGTTCGGCATAAAAGCTACCGATTACGGCAGCCAAATTGTCGCGTTCTCACCACTGTCCAGCGGGGATGGAATGACACATTTGACGCTAAACGGAATGAACCTCGAGGGACGAGAGATTCTTGACCTTTTACAGGCTAAACTCTCCGGTCCACAGATAGCAGTTCTGTATCAGACCATTAAGGAACTTAAAGAGTTTAAACAGGTCTACAGTATTAGAGATATTATAGAAGCAGTAGAACGCACAAAGAGCAATGCTCGATGGAATGTCATAGCCTCTTTGGAATCATTGGATTCCATCGGTGTCTTTTCTGAGAAAGGAACCTCCACAGATGAACTTGTGCAAAAAGGAAAATGTTCGATTATCAACATGCGAGGTGTCCCCCCAGACATCCAAGATGTGGTGGTGGCACGGCTAACCGAAGAGCTGTTCAAGGATAGAAAAGTAGGAAAGATCCCTCCGTTCCTGTTTGTCGTCGAGGAAGCGCATAATTACTGCCCCGAACATGGAATTGGTCATGCGGTTTCCTCAAGCATGCTTCGTACGGTTGCTTCCGAAGGGCGAAAATTCGGTATGGGGCTTTGCGTGGTCAGTCAGCGTCCTGCGAAAATTGACAAAAACATCATCTCTCAGTGTAATACCAATATTATTCTTAAGGTCACAAACCCAAATGACCTCAAAGCGATTATTCAATCCGTCGAAGGACTCACTAGCCAAACCTATGATGAAATCCAGCGGCTGCCCATTGGTGTGGCGTTGATTTCTGGTGCTTCAATCCAGATACCAATTTTAGTCGAGATACGGACGCGAGAGACCGATCATGGAGGGAAGTCCGTCACCGTCTTCAAAGATATTGACCCTTCTGATTACAAGGTGAAAATGCCCAAGATGCCGCCACCGCCATCACGACAAGAGGCAAAACCAGGACAGAAACCAGGGAATCTTCAAAAAAATGTCACAGAGAAAGCTATAATGGTAAACCGTGTGGCGAAAAGGCTTGGCTGGGTTACAACCGATGACCCTGACGAAACCATACGAATACTTAGTATAGAAGCAGAGGAAATGAAGGAGAACGTTTACAAGTATCTTGAGTCACTCGCACAACTGGGTGCAAACTTTTGTCATAAGGAAAAACCCAGCTGTCTACACTGCCCCATGGTAAATGGGTGTCGATATCATAACGGCCATAGTAAGAAGTCTCAGATGCAGAAACCCAGGTTAGGAATATTCAAACGTGACAAATCAAGGGTCGTATGATAAAAAATATATGGTTTCTGTCCTTCGCATGCACGCTTGTTTTGGTGGTTTTTCTCTCTGGGTGCGAGATGGTTTTTCCACCAACAACCTATCAGGCGACTGCAACAAAAATCAGTTATGATATCTCCTATGGCTATCATGTGGAAATCAGGGGTAGAGGTTCTTACCAAATCACCTACTTATGTGATATCCCGGAGGTGGCTTCCGGAACCATCGCGTACGATCTTCTCTATAAGAACGAATATCAAATCAAAACATTATTCGATAACATCTGCATTGATTGGAACATCTCTGGGACAGATCAAAGAACGTTTGATTTAGGAGTGACCGCCAGGGTTGATGCTGCAGGGTATTATATTGCTGACTTGAATGGTGCTGATGCGCTTACGCTTATGGAGATTCAAGAGAGGTATCCAGAGGTTTTCGATCAATACACACGGGTACAGGCAAATGAGACCATCCGGTTTATCGATCCATATGATCCTGATATTATCTCAATTGCCACCAATATTTCTCAGGAGGCACAGACCACAAATTCGTTTCTGGTAGCACAATCATTGTTTTCTTGGTTGAAAAAAAATATCCAATATCAAATCCATCCTGATCAAGGTGCAGTACGCCCCGCTGCAGTCACCCTAGAAAGTAGACAGGGTGATTGTGATGACCTATCATTTCTCTACATTTCTCTGTGCAGAGCAGTTGGTATCCCTGCACGATTCATTCGTGGGTATCTCTTAACGGAAAATATAGATGGATCAGTATCCGCGACTGCACACGCATGGGCAGATGTATTTGTTGGTGTCTCGGGCAGTCTGAGCGGGTGGATCCCTGTTGAATGTGCCGGTAGCTCTACCTCTATTGAGATTAACATTCATCAGAATTTTGGGCTTGAAAGCGTATCTCATCTAAGGTTATATACCGATGATGGGAGCAACGATTCCCTGGAAACTTCTCTTACAGGGATTTCGTATGTCACTCGCGACCCAAATATCAGTATTATTCTTCACCCTTTTGCGGAAATAAGAAACTACCAGGTACTTGAATCAAAATATCTTGTTATCACAGATAGCAACATCCGATATTACGATTAAGCTTCAAAAACAAAAACATTATGTCTCAGAACGGGTTTCAGAAATTTTGTGGTTGTGATTTTTTTGGTCGATGACAAAACCGCAGAAGAATTTACAAAATACATGAAGAAATTCCCTGATTTGTATGTCTCGCTTTCAGATATCGTGAAAAAGTATACAACCTCTTCACGTCCGTTTATTGTTGATCTTGGTTGTGGGCCAGGGTTGCTTTCTCTTGAAATCCTCAGACAAATCCCAGATGCGACTGTTATAGGTGTTGACCCGTTGAATAAGATGCTGTCATTAGCAAAAAAAAACGTAAACGATGCGGGTATCGAAGGCTTCGAACTTCTTCGCGGCGTTTCAGAAAAAATACCTCTCAGAGATGCAAGTATCGATACACTCGTAAGTCGGTTCAGTCTTGCCTACTGGAAACACCCTGATGTGAGTTTCTACGAGATGCACCGCGTCTTAAGACCAGGTGGGAAAATCGTATTTGAGACGTTGAATCGGGATTTTCCAAAATGGAAACTCTTCTGCATCAAAATAGGGATGTTTGTAAAGAATGCAGGAAAAGACGTTATCAGGTATCATGTTGATGCGTATAAAGTAGCATATACCATGGAAAATGTTGAGATGTTCTTTAACAATGCAGGATTTATCATCCTTGAAAAAGAGGGGAAGAAAGGCGAATGGAAATTTATCATCGTCGCAGAGAAACAATAGGGTTATGCTAATTTCCTGTAGTAGCCGGGTTTTCCCGATAGTATCCTTTTATGCTTTACATAAAATATAAATAGTTTATAATTGTAATATTTCTTAGGGATATATGAAAATTATTTCACTGCGAAATAACCATTCAAAAAAATTACTAGCAGTAGGTATGATCCTTCTTTTTTGTGTAATTTCTGTTTCCTCAGGATCAACTGGTTCCCAGAATTACAACGATAATGTACAGAGTATCCTTATGTCCCCTGAAGAAAAATCTCTCTATCTTCTCCGGGTTGAACATTATTTATATGTCAACGCGTCAGAGGATGTTGGAGTATTTCATATCAGATTTTCCTTTCCACCTGATTACGGATATCAAGTTCCTGTATTCCTAGAAATTCATAATGATAGTTCTCTATCAGCGATTGAGCACTATGCTATTATAAACGATACATTTCATCCAAATACAATTATCAATTTTACAATAAAACCTATGAAAAAATATGATAGTGTCTTGCTTCATTTCTCCTGTTGGGTTCTTATGATTTATCATGATTTTAGCGATCTGCCGCCCTACATACAATTTCCAAAAAAACGTCATTTACCAGAGGATACTACGATATGGCTTGTATCGACAAAAGTAGTCCAGCTCAACAGTCTTCTTATCAGACATAAAGCATGGCAACTTCGTGGTTTTAGTAATAATCTTATTCGATACGCGGGTAGGATCGCCCCTTTTATTAAATACCATAGATATGCTTTTTTTGTCTTTGGACTGCGCACCGGTCTTTTACTCTCCCAAGATGCAAAAACAACGTTATTGATTAACGGGGAGAACGTCGGACGAGGGCATCTCGCTTGTGCGTTTTTACGGTTATATAATGTTCCCGCGAGAGTTCTTCTGGTAAACAACGACCAGGGGTTCTGGACACAAATGCATTATATGGTGGAATATTATTGTCAAGGATATGGATGGGTACTGCTGGAAACAACCTTTGGAAAAACACCTTACGCAACATATCATCAGGTCATAAACAGAATTTGCTATCCTGAGGATGAGGAGGATACAAAACGAGATTATATCTTTCCTTTTATGAAAGGGGAAGAACGATGGTTATGGATCGATACTGATGATGTCTCTCCCTATTACGTTGATTGTGATAGAGGAAGTAAAAGTCAAATGTTTACCGAAACAAACATCAGTGTAGATTCTATGATTGCATCGTATGCCTTTGTGTTAACTCAAATGGTATTCCGATACTATCAAGAATTTCTTGGTGCTAACCTCTCAGCTGAAAATTTAGCACATTTTGAAAATGCAACAGCATATCAAAAACAAGGAATCCTTGCATTACAATACTCTTCTGATATCGATAGCTATATCCTGTTTCTGAATAAAGCCTATGCTGAATATCAAGAAATTGAAAGCTGATGTGTTTTAATATTCACCAACGAGAAAGCCGAATGCATAGTGCCTCTTTTGTTTCTCAGAAAACCGTGATTTTCTCTCATGGCTGATTTTTTTAGGTAGTTGCTTTCTGACATGTTTCTTTGGCATAGAGATCGTCTCCTATATTGTGTTGGTGTGAAGTTTGTATATAAAGATACTGTGGCAGAATATCAAAACGTGAAATCAAAACGCATCAATTACATTTATTAGTCTCTGAAAGTATTGACGTACTTATGTCTGAATACGAGTGGAAAAAAAAATCACGACCCTTATGGTCGTATGTCTTTTCTCTTATTCCTTCGTTGATTTTTATTGTTGGACTTATTCCAGTAATTATCGTTTTTTATTTCTTTTATCGGTATTTGCATTTCTTTGAATTTTCGACCCTATGGCATTTCTTGCTGTTGCCATTCATTGCATATTGTGGTGCTGTGTTTTTATTCCTCTCCGAGCTGTATATCACCGGTGGTATCATACGACTTTTCAACATCACCTACAAGCCTGGAACGCACCAGTATTCATTTCGAAACAAGGAGACTGTCAAATGGACGTTGGTATGTGTTCTGTATACCCCATTTCGAAAATTCCTTGAGATATTTCCGCTTGGTAGAATTAAACAAACCTACTTACGATTCCTGGGAATGAAAATCGGGAGAAATTCACTTGTTGGAGGAGTCATAAAAGACCCGTGTCTCACAGAGTTTGGAAGTAACGTCACAATGGGAGAATATGCGATTATCTATGGTCATATCCATAACATGCAGTATGAAACGATTTTCATGGACAAAATTAAAGTAGGCAATAACTGCGTGATTGGTGCTGGAGCCATTATCATGCCTGGTGTTATCCTTGAAGACGATGTGGTTGTGGCGGCAGGTGCTCTTGTAACAAAAGGTCAAGTACTTGCCAAGGGGAAAACATACGCAGGGATCCCTGCAAAAGAAATAGTAAAAAAACCTATGGAATAATTATATAAATAGGTGTTTTCTATATATATCTACTATTATTAGAAGATAAAAGGGGATAACTATGAAAAAGATAATAATTCTTGTAGTAGCGGCAGTTCTTTTTATCTCGCCGTTTGTAGCAGCCTCGACAACGATAAGTACCGAGAAAACATCGTCTCAGGACATCATGCCTAGCAAACGAATAGAATTTACTCATACAGTTTTTATCGAAGAAGCAACCACAACCTGGTGCCCCAACTGTCCAAATGCAGCGGAGGCGCTGTATTCCCTGTATAATGGTGGAGAGTATCCTTTTTATTTTGTTGCATTAGTATCAAATCAAAACCCTATAGCAAAAAATCGTTTTTGGTTACATTATCGTGGCATGGCAATCCCAACGCTCTTTTTCGATGGTGGATATAATCAAACCGTTGGCGGGGGGTCAACCCCGGAACAAGCCGAGCTGTATTACCGTCCGTTCATCGAAGACGCAGGTAATAGAAGCGTCAACCCAATTGTACTTACCAGTAGCGTTATTGGTCATGGAGATGCAACATTGGACATTACGGTGACTGTGAAAAATAATGGTTCGAAGCCATACCTTGGATTTGTCAGGTCATATGTTACAGAAATCACATCCCGATGGATCAACTATGCTGGAAACCCGTATCATTTCGGGTTCCTCGATTATGCACTAAGAAAAATAGTATTTCTCGGACCGCAAAAATCCAGAACATTTAGCATGACCTGGAAAGGAGCCGCACAACATGGTAACCTGACGTTTCCAGACATCGTTGACAACAACATAATGGTAATTACAACCGTCGCCCATTGGACGCCACATATCGTCCAAGAAGTTGAATACATTGGTACGCACTTTGCGTTTTATGTTGATCAAACCGTTGGAGCAACAGTACAAACAGAAGAATAAGAAAGAATATCAGACGAATCGGAAAGGATGACAAGAGTGCATTTTTACAGATAAAGTAGGGGATATATTTATAATCCATTCTTATTTTTCCACATAACAAAGTTCAAAGAATCGTCGGTGTGATAATGACAAAAGAACGATACAGAAGGCAAACCCTTGTCAAAGAGTTTGGTCAGAACGGTCAAGAGGTACTTGCAGCAAAACATGCGGTTGTCATCGGCGGGGGCGGACTGGGAAGCAATAGCGCAAATCTTATGGTGCGCATGGGTATCGGCAGTATTGATATCATTGATTATGATACCATTGAACTAAGTAACCTGCATCGAACATCTGTGTTTTCAGAAGAGGATCTCGGGAAATCAAAAGCGTTGATTCTTAAGGAGAGATTACAAAAAGTCAATAAAAACGTTCGAGTCAACGCAATAAACCAGAAAGTAACACCAGAGAATATCAGACCTCTTCTTTCTGCCGCTGATGTTATCATTGATGGGACCGATAGTATTCCACTGCGTTTGCTTATCAATGAAATATCAATACAACAGAACATCCCGTGGGTTTATGCTGGAGTCTATGAAACAGTAGGGATGGTGATGG
>MUGE01000342.1:0-2034 GCA_002900545.1 Thermoplasmata archaeon M11B2D
AATGAGGAAGGCGCTATGCGGAAAATACTGGCGAGGATTAAACGAACTTATCTCTCTTGACTCCCCCATATTATTTTATCTTTCATTGTATAAATATTTTTTTATTATATTTGGATCAACCCATATGTACCCATACCTTTTAGTCAAATAAATACGGATATACTTTTAAGTAAGAACTTGTTATAAAACCAAAGAATGGAGACAACACCATATGAGACGAAATCTAATCGTCATTGGCAGTCTGGTCTTGATCATATGCCTGATACTAAGTGGATGCAACCAAGAACCTAACACAGTACATTCCGAAAAGGAGAGATTCATAGGAACATGGCTGAATACAACACAAAGTTATTTTCTAACAATGAGTTTATTTTCAAATGGTTCCTGTATCTTTTGGAACTATGCTGGCACATGGGAGATAAAAGATGGACAATTAGTCATCAATATAGAAAGTATTTCCTTATCATCCACTTATGACTATGTATTTTCAAACAACGATAACACCCTTACGCTTACCTTTACTGAAAACAACTATGTGGAGGTCTGGGTAAGACAGTAATAAAACCCTATGCAGAATACCTACAAGAGGAATCATGCTGGTACCTTCGTTGACTAGCCTTCTAAACTAGAAATACGCATGACTGTTTCATTTCTCACCATCGAGGTAGCAATCGGACATTGATATAATGAATAATACACCCATACGTCACCTTCCGCTGATATAAATACACGTCATCATTGATTCCTTGGACGACAACCTCAAGGATGCACAGTCCCCGCGTGAATGTATGTCCGTCTACGAAAAACTCCCATCTTTCCTTAATTTCCTTTGTAACACTCCAGTTACATAGGACCTCGTAATGTTCTTTTTTTGTTACAACATACAGGTCCCGTAGTATATGCTTGAGACGGATGGAGATTGAGACATTCGCAGTATCCTGTTCATAGCCTTTGTTTTCAATAAGGATATACAATTGAGCTGGTCTGGATAAAAACGTACCATGAATCACGATATGTAAATCATCGTTTGTGAGAAATGGATTTAATCCAGCTATCGTTGAGATCGTTGCAAGCGTGAGGTTACAGACCTTTGTGAGGTAGGTGATGTTCATATGTTCAAGGGTATCTTCGCTTGTATGATAGAACGGATTGATTGCATATCTGACAAAATCCGTTCCATGGAATCCTTGTTCTACAAAGGAGACATGATCACTTGCTGGGTCCTGTGACCAGCGGAGGACCTCAAGGCCGATATACTGTTGATAGGTCTGTGCCATTTCACTGCTGATATCGACCATCCAATCCGACTCACTATTGGAATGATGCACCACCTTGCTTCCTTCATCAGCGGTATTCGCGTACCCGACCTTATCTAAAGCAAGCACACCGACAATATTATCTCCGTTTGTTTTCGCTGCTTTTGCATACGCGCTGCTGCCAAACTTCCCTTGTTCTTCTCCTGAGAATAGTATGAACGTAATGGTCGAATTAAAAACATACTTGCTCATGATTTCTGCAAGCTGTAACACAATGGCAACACCCGATGCATCATCATCGGCACCTGGTGAGATCTCAATCGAATCATAATGAGCACATACGATAACAATGCCATCTGCCGTGCCTTCTCCTTGCAACGTAGCGACAATATTCTTCCCAGAAAGTTTCGTAGTGCTCCATTCCCAATATTCGACAGGCAACTGAATCGATGTTAATTCGTTGTAAATATATGCTGCAACACGTTCAAGGGCTTCTGACCCTGTTTTATGCGGGCCAATGTCTTGAATGGTCTGTACATGTCTTTTTAGAACAGAGCTATTGACCTGTTGTATCATTTCAATAATGTCCGGGGAGGTGGCCCGGGTGTTGGGAGGTTGTATTGTCTGAGCAGCGGTCTGGGTCATGACTAATACAGATAATATAGACATGAAAATCAGAAAGAGTGCCCATAACGAAACGATATTCGTCGTTCTTGACTTTTTGAACATAATAATAAAATTATTAATATTTATTTAAATTTATGCGTTAGTAAGCCAT
>MUGE01000030.1:0-9105 GCA_002900545.1 Thermoplasmata archaeon M11B2D
ACAGAATATTTTGCTTCTGAAAAACAAAAACCGGTCAAGGGGATCGCTGAGGCGGCGACAACTGGTCCTGCAACCGTCATCATCAAAGGATTAGTCACGGGGATGATGAGTACGGTCATACCAGTAGTTTCTGTTGTCGTTGCGATGATCCTGTCGTATTATTTCGCGGAGTTTTATGGTGTTGCAATCGCGGCTATCGGGATGTTAAGTGTGCTGGGAATCTCCCTTGCCACTGATTGCTATGGGCCTGTCGCTGACAACGCTGCCGGGATAGCTGAGATGAGTGGTATGGGCCATGAGGTTCGGGAGCGAGCAGAGTCACTTGATGCGGTGGGGAATACAACGGCTGCGATGGGCAAAGGTTTTGCTATTGGGTCTGCGGCAATCACCGCACTGGCGTTGATTTCAACCTTTATTGTATCATTGACGATACATTATACGCCTGAGCAAATCCTAAGTTTCCTATCGCTTGGAAGCAGCACCAGCCCGTATCTTGTCGCAGGTGTTTTCCTTGGTGCGATGCTTCCGTTTGTCTTCATAGCACTGACCATGGGTGCAGTGGGCAAAGCAGCCTACAGTATGGTAGAAGAGGTGCGATATCAGTTTAAAGAGTTCAAATTATTGACCGACCCAAACAGTAAACCGGATTACAAGCGATGCGTGTCCATCAGTACGAAACGGGCGTTACGTGAGATGATTCTCCCAGGCCTGCTTGCGGTGATTTCACCAATCGTTATCGGTATCGTGTTTGGACTAATCGGACCCGAAGGTGCAGGTCTTGCTGGTCTTGGTGGTCTTCTCATTGGGTCTATCGCGACTGGGTTTCTGCTGGCCATCTTCCTTGCCAACGCCGGTGGTGCCTGGGACAACGCCAAGAAGTACATCGAGGCGGGGAATCTTGGGGGCAAAGGATCACCTGCTCATAAGGCGACTGTCATTGGTGACACGGTCGGTGACCCCTGTAAGGACACCTC
Source organism: Thermoplasmata archaeon M11B2D (assembly GCA_002900545.1). Lineage (GTDB taxonomy): Archaea > Thermoplasmatota > E2 > DHVEG-1 > DHVEG-1 > SM1-50. Next base: position 975 of record MUGE01000030.1, read on the forward strand.
TGGTCCATCGCTTAATATTTTGATAAAGCTTATGTCGGTGGTCACCCTTGTGTTTCTGCCGTTATTTGTCGTCTTTGGCTAACAGGCAAACCAGTAGCAACGGAGATACAATAAACCAGTAAAAAGACATATCATCCGTACTTCATCTTCTTTTTTTTAAGGAACGCTTATTTTATAATTGTATTATTCCCAGATAGACAAGACTAATTGCGATGATTGAAGCAAGCGATCCAAAGGTGACTACAAGAAATATTGTATGTTTTCGAAGACCAAGGGTCGTTGCAATAATTGTGGTGGATAATGCTCCTGTGCCTTGAAATGGGATGAACATAAACAACGCAAGTACGAACAATAAGAGTTTCCCATAATTTCGTCGCTGGATCTGCTGTGTTTTTTGTTGTAATGTTTCATACCAGCTTTTCAGGGACACAATCGTCTTGTAGAGATGTGGTTTCTTCCGACGAATCCCAAAGAATGGAAAAGGGGGAATGTGTTTTATCAACAATTCAAAGAACCACCAATTCGTCATGATCGCAAGGCATACAAGAATATCAAACATCCACAGGGTCCCGCACCAATGAAGAAGTGGTAAGCCCTGGCTCAATCCGACAAAAATAACGGTTTCCTTGCCTGCCGGGGGGACAAAATACGCTAACGAGAGTGCCGCATATAACACCTGTTGATTCGGTTCCAGTAGATCATAGATAAAAAGGAAAATAAGAGCACCTACAGCAATGATGATAAAAAAAATTGCGACTTGTACCCAACTAGAGACGCCTGTTTTGCTGATGACACCTGGAAGGTGATTGGCCCGTTTGTGTTTCAAAGACTCAGACACAGAATACCTCATCTTATGTGGTCTTAACCGTTTTTGAATCATGACATCGTCATCATAAAAACTGCTTCATGTAGTAGAGGTTCTTCTATTCAACTATCAGATCCTTTGAATATTTATCAGTATCCGCAAGAAGGAACTCATCGCTCATGCTTAGACAAGATACAGGACAGATGTCGTTGCATTGTGAGCAAAACGTGCAGCGTGCGAGGAAGATCTTTATTTTTTTCTCCGTTTCCTTAAACTCAATAGCCTCTGATGGACAGACCTTTATACATAACTTACAGCCGATGCATTTGTCTTTATCATACCGGATTTTCCCGCGGAAACGCTCTGGTGTGGCAACGGGTGGGTGTATCTGAACGGTTCCGTTTGTTACATCTTCCATGAACTGTGTTGTCGATGAGGGCGTGTATTTGGCGGGAAATTTATTGGTAAATGGTTTCTTAAACAATTGAGCGACGACCTGAGGTACCATTGAAAATCTCATAGGGATAACCTCCGTGTTTTTTCAACGCTACGCTGATGAAGCGTTTCTTTATCAAACGTCTTGATTTGTTTTTGTTCAACCATAAGAACTCTGTTTGTGCAGGACATACAGGGGTCTGTTGATGCCGCCACAATCGGGATGTCTGCTATCTGCTGGTCTTTGAGCATCGGTATCCACGGTAGGATATTGCTATAGGTTGGGGCACGGACCTTCCAGGAATACACGCTCTCATGTGCATTCATCTTAACATAATGGAACACTTCACCTCTTGGTGCCTCCATTCTGCCGATGCCTTCCCCACTTGCAGTCTTTAAATTCGCTAGCAATTTCGCTACCTTTGGCTCTGAGACGATCGGACCTGATGGCATCTGCTCAAGACATTGCTCGATTAACGAAATCGATTGTTTGACCTCAAGCAAACGGACAATAATTCGATCATAGACATCCCCGTTGACCTCACCTGTGAGGACATCAGGGGTGACATAATCAAAATCAAGGTCGCCGTACGCAAAATACCCCTGATCAAGGCGAACGTCCTTTTTCACACCGGACGCACGGGCGGTTGGTCCAACCGCAGCCAATTGTAAGGCATCTTCCTTGGTGAGAATCCCACAGCCTTTACTGCGCATGATGAACGTCTTATCATCTAAAAAGACATGACGGAGTTTTTCAAAATGTCCCTTGAGATACTCCAATATTTCACGGATTTTAGGATACATTTCTGGGGTGATATCCCGTCGAACACCCCCGATCATCGTGATTCCCTTGGTGACTCGATTTCCAGTTAGATATTCTGTGAGGTCCAATAGTTTTTCACGGATTTCCCATGTCAGGAACAGCACGGAATCAAACCCTATCTCATGAGCCGCAACACCTGCCCAGAGAATATGGGAACAAATCCTTTCCAGTTCCCCATGGATCACCCGGAGATACTGAGCATGCTCTGGGACTTCGATATGCGCAATTCGTTCGACAGCAAGGGAAAATGCCATCGGGTGGCAGTACGAACAAATACCGCAAATCCGCTCAGCAAGATACAAAACCTGGATAGGATTGCGCTTTGTTGCTGCCCATTCTATCCCCCTATGTACCTGACCAAGTGCTACAGAGACATCCACAATACGTTCGCCCTCAATCTCAAATTGGAAGGCGACTGGTTCCTTTAAGGCAGGGTGGATCGGACCAATGGGAAGCTGATACGTTGTTTTTGTTGTCTGACTCATTGTGTCACCTCATGGAGGTTTTTTACCATTGTTTGCGGGCCGGTTTCATCTCGTCGCCAGGGGTAGATGCCTTGTGGGAAATCGTCGCTTATAAAAACCCGTGCATCCTTAGGGATCCCGTTGACCTTCACCCCAAGCATCTCCTGTTTCTCCTGCTCGGAGATAAGGGCTCCTGGGAACAGGTCGGTGATGGTTTCGATAGTTGGATCTGATTTGGGTAATGAAACAGTAAAGTTGATTGAAAGTTCTTTATGTCGAAACCCATGATAGATGGAGAAATGATAGATAAGCTCGATACAATCGTTGATATCATATCCAGATATGACCGCAAGATGTGGACTTTCATCAAACTGGAAAAGATGGTGTACCGCCTCTTTAAACACGGACCTGTTCAGACGCATCCAGATATGGACCAGTTCTGTTTTTTTCATACCGGTTATATGTCGTTCGACACGGGATTCACTGACGTTTTGTGAAAATGCATCTTGATACTGTTGGACAATTTCTTCTGCGGTGAAGTGCTGATCTCGTATCATTTCTTTGCCTCCAGGGTTTCAAGTTTCATCCATGCTTTTGCAACGCCGTTGATGATGTTTTCCGGTCGTGGCGGGCACCCAACCACATACACGTCAACGGGGATAACCTGATCGATAGGTCCAACAAGGTTATATGATTCATAGAATACATCCCCTGTGTTCCCACAATTACCAATACAGATGACTGCTTTTGGGTCTGGCATCTGATCGTACACCCTTTTTACCTTGTCAACAAGTTGCCGAGTCACAGGCCCTGTTATCAACAACACGTCCGCATGTCTTGGTGTACCAACAAGTTTAATTCCAAATCGTTCCACATCATACCGAGGACAAAGAGCTGCAATAATCTCAATATCACATCCATTGCAGGAACCAGAATTGCAATGATACACCCATAATGCTTTCTTAAATGATTTAGAGAGAGTTTCTGCCATACATCACCCGTCGATGTTTTTCCAGCGGATGTAATCTTTTAGACTATTAGAAATTTCCGGTATAGGTAGCCATTGCATAATGATTGCTGTGCCGTTGATGTGTCTACTTAGAATCTCACTTTGCATTCGGGAGATAATCAAAGAGATTCCTATTCTTTCCTTTGGAGAAAACAAACCTTGTATTCCATGTATTTTTGTTTGAAATACCGACCGTTTTTATAGAAGAAAAATCCAAAAAGTCACTATCCAAATACTAATAAAGTATATGAGAATACCGGTATAGCGACATGACCGATTTAAAGGAAATAAAACAAGCTGAGACACTTGCGACATCCTCTATTGAAAATGCCAAAAAGGAAACAGAAAAACTCCTGGAAAAAGCATATAAGACTGCAGAGAGGGAAAAACAAAAGATACTTGAGCAAACCAGCAAAAAAGTAAAAACAACATTTGAGCAGGCAGAGCAGGATGCAGAACAGGAAATAAAGAAAATAAAGAAGGAAGGAGTCAACCAGGTTACACAGTTGAAGAAAAACACGCAGAAGAAAATACCGGACGCGGTCACACTCATTTTAAATGAAACCATAAAGGAGGAATAACAATACTGTTTCCCTCTGAAATGAAAAAAACCTCAATAATACTTCATCAGAATTATGCAGAGGACGCCATAAAAAAACTCCATGAACTTGGGCTTATTCATATTATCAACATTGAAAAAGAGGACCATGCGCAAGACGATGTAGGGGACAAAGTCGACATACCAGCTGATGTTCCTGACTATCTTACCTTTGAAGCACGGCTGACAAAAATTATAGAGATTCTAGCCAGAGCAAAACACTCTCCCTCCGGAATCAAAGCAATCCTTCACCCGGAACAACCGCAGAGAACAACGGTACAAAATCGATCCGCTGAAACAATCTTATCTGATGCCAAGCACATTCTTCACACAATCGAACCAGATGTTTTACCACTTGATGAGCGGCTAAAACAAGTAAAAGACCAAAAAGCAAAAAATGAGGAGATTGAAAAACAATTGTCTCTCATACAAGATGTAGTCGTGGACCTTGATGATATTAAGGACTCACCCTTGGTGGTTTGTATCACCGGTAAGACAAAACAGCTTGAACAACTCGAAGAACAGATTACGCCTGATGACGCAATCACAATCGTTTCAAAACAGTTCGGAAGCGGAAAGAAAAAAGAATGGACAGTCATCCTTACAGCTCATATCAATGAAAAAGAAAAAGTAGACAGATTGAGTCGTGAGTACCTCACTGTTTTTGATCTTACAGCAGCATCTGGTTCACCAGCTGATGCCTTGGAAGAAATACAACAAAAACAAAAAACACTAGAGGAAGAGACACAAACCATCACCTCAAATCTTTCCACAAAGGCAGGAGAGCATCTTCAAGCGCTCTACGCTCTTCGCGAGGAAATCCAAATAGAAAAAGCACGAAAGGAAATACGAAAAAATTTTACACAAACCCAAACAACCTATATCATCAACGGATGGGTGTTGGAAAAAAACCAAGACGTCATCCGTACAGTGTTAGAAACGACCTGCGAAGGGCACTGTGCGCTTACCTTTGAAACACCATCAAGCAATCCTGATAACCCACCAACGCATCTGGAGACACCCCAATGGGCATCGACATTTCGGATGTTCCTTGAGATGTTTGCAACGCCACGGTACCATGAAATCAACCCAACCGTATTTCTTGGCATCTTCTTCATCATCTTCTTCGGGTTCATGCTTGGTGATGCAGGATATGGATTGGTCATTTTCCTCCTGTCACTAGCAGCATATCTTAAATTTGGAAAACACAGCCCGATGATAAAAAACTGGGGCTTCTTAGGTATTTGGCTTGGCGTGTCCACCACTAGCGCAGGGTTGCTACTAAACAGTTTCTTTGGTGATTTCATCCCTCGTTTCATCTATCAAGACCCCACCAGACCGCTCTACAGCATTACCGTCGCTGGGATACATCTGCCCTTAGACGCGCTAGGAGACCCGCTTACCATCCTTACCATGGCACTGGTCTTTGGCCTGATTCACCTTAACCTTGGTATCGTCCTTGGGTTGATTCAATCCGTGAGGCAAAAAAACATGATGCTGTTCTTCACCCAGTACTTCGCGTGGGTCCCTATGCAGATCGGCGGTGGCACCCTCATCGGGGTCTTTATTTTACGCTGGGAAATCAGCTCCCTTATGATGTATACGGCGATACTGTTGACGCTGGTGGGGGTCGTCTTGCTTTTTAAACATGCAGGTCCTATCGGGTTTTTTGGCATCACGGGGTACGTCGGTGACTGGTTGTCCTACGCTCGGCTACTTGCCCTTGGCTTAGCGACATCAGGCATGGCACTGGCTTTTAATGTCGTCGGAGAACTTATACCATCGTTGGTCCCTGTTGTCGGGATAATCTTGTTCCCTGTCGTGCTTGTGCTTGCGCATACCGCCAACCTAGGAATCCAATCATTAGGGGCAGCGGTTCATTCGTTACGACTTCAATACGTCGAATTCTTCAACCGTTTCTATGAAGGCGGGGGAGAACCGTTCGACCCGTTTCACATGAAAAGAACATATACGAGGGTAGAAAAATAAAAATGATGGAGGTAGAAAAACTATGAAGAAAAGAATACTCATGACGCTGGTAATGGCCTTGTCACTTCTTCTGTTTCTCTCCGCAGGTATCGTGCAAGCCCAGGAGGAAACCCAAGCGACACAAGAGGACCAGAACAAAATGTTGTTAATACTTGGCTGTGCACTTGCGATCACCATCGCAGGAATCTCTTCTGCGATTGGTCTTTCTTTTGCTGGTTCAGCGGGTGTTGCGGTCACCGCGGAAAAACCAAATCTCTTTGGAAAATGCCTGGTGCTGTCGGTTCTGCCTATGACCCAAGCTGTCTACGGTCTGCTCACGACGATTCTGTTAATGCTTGGTGCCGGGCTTCTTGGTGGGACTGCTCGAGCTGATATGACAAGCCCGGTCCTTGGTTCTGCCGCAGTCTGGATCGGACTGATCATTGGACTTACTGGGATTTCTGCGATAAATCAAGGGATGGTCGCATCCTCCTCCATAAGCGCTGTTGGACGAAACCCTAACGTCGCAGCCCGTGGCATTATTTTCACGGTTATGACAGAGACAATCGCTATCTTTGGGTTGCTCGCAGGCATCCTGCTTATGACCGGACTTGGGCTCCTGTAAAAGGAACCACGCTACGAAGAAAAGGAAGGACATCATGTCTGCAGAAAAAATCATCGAACGGATCAACAATGACGCGAAAAAGCACATAAAGCACATCATGGACGAGGCAGAGAAACAATCAGAGCAAATCATACAGAACGCCAAAGCGGAGGCGAAAAGACAGGCGGAATCGATGCTGAAAAACGGACAGCTTGAAGGCGAGAATGCAAAAAAAATCCTGGTCTCAAAAGCCGTACAAGACGTTAGACGAGACATGATGAACGCAAAGGAAGAGATAATCGACCTGTGTTTTTCCCAGGCACTTGAGAACCTTCGGGCCTTACCAGACGACCAGTATACAGCACTCATCACTACGCTGATACAAGCAGGGAAAAAACGTCTGGGCAACGACTGCACCGTCTCGGTTTCCCGCACCATCGACAAAGAAATCGCACAAAAGGAAGGGGTGGCTGTTCAAGAGACCATACACGCGATAGGGGGGATCATCCTGCATTCAGCTGATGGGAGAATCACTGTCGATAACACCTTTGAAGGTCTGCTGAACCGCAAGAAGGACGAAATCCGGATACATGTTGGAAAACTGCTCTTTCCATCCTAAGGTGACCATGTGTTAGAAGAGATCCTTAATCCAAACTCCATCTTCTTTTGGCTTCTCATCCTTAGTGTTCTTGCCGTTGTTTTTACCTTCATCATCCGCTATTTCACGCCGTATGTGAAATTCATCTACCCGAATGCAAAATTCGAGGCAATCGGGAATCCATTCCTCATTGAAAAAGAATTACAGGTCCTTGTGGAGCACACAAGCCTTGATGCGTTCAAAGATAAAGTAAACGTGCTGCGGGACTATCAGGTCACTGGTGATACCGCCTCATCCATCCAAAGCTCATTGGATCAGAACTTCCTGCAAACGATGCGGATGATGCAAAACGACAGCGCAAAGAAGATGCATGCATTTTACGAAATCTACCTCCAACGAATAGATTTCTATCTGGTGAAAAACGAGATAAAACACAAACTGCAGGGAAGCACCGCAGAATCGTACCTTGACAAGGCTATTCTCCCGAAAACCCGGGATCTGCTCGACCGGGTGCACCATACCACCAAAGAGGCGATGTCGGCGCTGTTGGCATCCTATGGCTTTGATAAGGAATTACTCGAAGAAATCTCGAAAGAAAACCCAGACATGCTTCAGATTGACATTCTGTTTGATAAACAGTTCCTCCGCAGGCTACGGGATGTTACCGTCCCGCGGAAATGCGAACAAGCAAAACAGGATTTCATAAAACATATCATTGACATGCTCTTACTCAAACATATGCTCCGAGCAAAACACCTCTCATACCCACCAGAGGTCTGTAAAACCATGTTTCTTGGAGAGGGAAAACAGATTGCACGATGGCGATT
>MUGE01000343.1:0-2029 GCA_002900545.1 Thermoplasmata archaeon M11B2D
TCTTGTAATATTCATTGTCAGTATTCTTGTTGTGTTACTCTTTAATAAAATTAGGAAAAAATCGGGGGTATCAAAGAAAAAACATAAAAGGTAGTACCAATGAAAAACAAAACAGTATCTCTCATAGTAAGTATATTTTTTTTAATGAACCTGTGTTCATGTTTCCATGGTAATGTACAAGGGTTAGAGTCAGGGATAACATGGGGGTGTACTATACATATCGATGAAGTCGGGGAAAAACAAGATGAAATTGTTTTTGGTGAAGCTCCTGATGCACGAGATGGTCCTCCAGCAGATATCTATGATGTGGTAAAACCACCAACACCGCTGGTTCCGTATCTTCGTGCATGGTTTACTGATAATCTCCCGGCTCCATATAATTTTCTTTGGGAAGACTATCGAAGCTTCCCTGATACCTCTAAAACATGGAATGTAAGTATACAGTGGATTCCCTCTGATTACTATACAGCGACCACTGTAACCATCACATGGGATACAACCGAGACATCTGCAAGTGAGTATTCCTCTATGACTTTATGCACTGATTCTGGGGTTGTTTTAAAAAACATGCTTCTTGATGAGAGTTACTCGTTTAGCTGCCCTGCTAATGTCCCTCAGATGTTTCAGATTGTTTGCATGAAAACAAACACCCACCCAGATTCACCAAATGTCCCAAATGGTGCACCAACCGGATACCATGGGTCTCCGTATTTCTATTCTACATTAGGTATTGACCCTGATGGTGATTTTCTGTTTTATCAATTTGACTGGGGTAATACCATCCAAAGTAGTTGGCTTGGCCCATATCCCAGTGGCGAAGTGGTTCAAACCTCGTATACTTGGGATGCGCCAGGAAGTTATCCGGTCAAAGCACGTGTGAAGGATATATACGGCCTGCAAAGCAGTTGGTCAGGGATCCTTACTGTTGATATGATTAATAGAGCTCCATCTCAACCGACGAATCCTGTTCCCTATAATGGTGAATCTGATGTTCAAGAAGATCCAATCCTTTCCTGGATTGGTGATGACCCTGACGGCGATATCGTTACCTTCGACGTGTATTTTGGTATCAGTTCTCCTCCTCCAAAGGTCGTGAACAATCAATCAGATTTATCCTTTCACCCAGGAACCTTACGATATAAAACAACCTACTATTGGCAAGTTATCGCATGGGATTGCTTTGGGGATAGTACCAGCAGCTCTTTTTGGTCTTTTACCACAAAAGCTTCTGATAATACTTCGCAAGAACCAGGAGATATCAATCAAACAAATACTCCCCCTGAGGCAGATGCTTCGTTAAGTCAACAAACTGGATTCGTTGGTTTATTTGTTATCCTTAATGGCTCGGGTAGTTATGATGCAGATGGGTTTCTTACCAGTTGGTTGTGGGATTTTGGTGATGGGACACAGGGAACAGGAGAAAGAACGATTCATGCTTATGAGTCGCTTGGGATTTATACTGTCACCTTATCAGTTACTGATAACAAAGGCGCTACTGGAACTGATTTTATAATCATAGAGATTGGAACTGCGAATCAACCTCCAACAAAGCCGATTATTACTGGAACGCGAATCGGGACAAAACATACCCGTTATACGTACACAGTTTCTGCAACCGACCCTGAGAATGATTTTCTGCAGTATCGTATCCGTTGGGGAGATGAGACGGTTAATGAAACACAGTTTGTATCTAATGGCACAGTTTCTTCTTTTTCTCATTCATGGAATGTTTCAGGGAAATATGTACTCACGGCAACAGCAACAGATAATATATCTGTATCGTCGCAATCTACAATGGAGGTTTTCATTGATGTGCGCTTTATTCAGGACCTCGGGTTTCTTTTTGATGCGATGTCGGATGGGTTGTTTGATTCGTTTTTTAGCAATACGACTAGTACGATAACTACTATGCATCGTCTTGAGAATGGAAGCTATCTTCTTGATACTGATGGTGATGGGAAATGGAACTATTTATACAATCCAAATACAGGATCACTTACGCTTGTGGGCTTTGGGGTAACAACCATTG
>MUGE01000344.1:0-2025 GCA_002900545.1 Thermoplasmata archaeon M11B2D
GGCGTCTGACATAAAGAGAGATGTTATTGTGTTCAGACTTAACCAAGACGGAAGCCTTGATCCAGCGTTTGGTGAAGGTGGCGTTGTTACCTATGGGGGGAGTGAACATGGCACTGATATCGGTTTTGGTGTTGCGGTACAGCCCGATGCAAAGATCGTTGTAGCCGGGGAACACAGAGTCGGTTCAAGTCAGGATGCTCTCTTGTTACGGTATAATCGTGACGGAAAACCTGATGCCACGTTCGGGACAAACGGCGTTGTCAACTATAACGGTGGAGGCAATGACCACGATGTTGCCTATGCTGTGTCTTTACAGAATGACGGAAAAATTGTTGTTTCAGGTTCGGAACACAATGGTGTCAATAAGGATGCTTTAATTGTGCGGTTTAATCACGATGGTACACGGGACACCACATTCGGCATCAATGGTGTTTTTCTTTTCAACAGTGAAGCTGACAGTAACGATTATGCAAATTTCTTGACCATACAGCCGGATGGAAAAATTCTTGCAGTAGGAGCAACAGATAACGGTATAAACCATGATATCCTTCTTTTAAGGCTCCATTCAAATGGCACACTTGATGAGACGTTTGGATCAGGGGGTGTTGTTATCTATAACAATCCGGCAGATACATATGACTATGCATGGGGAATAGCCCTGAGCTCTGAAGGAAAAATAATTATATCTGGTACGAGTAACGACGGATTGAATGACAATGTTCTGGTTCTGAGATTCAACGCAAATGGAACACTTGATACGAGCTTTGGTATCAATGGTGTCGTTACCTTTTATGGAGCAGGCGATGGAAACGACTGGGGATATGGGGTCGCCATACAACAGAACGGGAGGATTGTGGTCACTGGAATAGCTCATAACGGATCAAATAACGATGCTCTTGTGGTGAGGTTTATGGATTGAGTTAGAAAAGTTGATGCTTCGCAAGTATGAATGAATAATAACGAGATTTCATGATGGAAGAGCTACAGTCTTTAAAACATTCATAGGGGCGATTTTTTTGATAAGGTCCATCTGCTCACTGTCGCGAACCAGGAGAGCACCAGCGAAACCAAGAGAATTGATGGAAATAGAGTCGATAAATTCATGGGATCGAGGAACAAGAAGCATCCATTGTCTTGTTAGAAGAAGGCAGTAAGGTTTTGATTGTCTCTTGAGAATAGCGACACTTGGAGTTTCTAACCCTAACTTCTCAAGCATTGTGGAATACAATTCAAAGGTTTTCATTGCAGCTTCAGGTGTAGAAACCATGTTGTTTTCTTCAAAATGTGCGAAAACATGGCTGAAGGGAAACCCAGGAATGATACCGAGATTACCATCAAACCGCGCTTTTTTCAGTAGAGGCTCAAGCGGGATTGATGGGCCCTCAGGAGCAAGAGGGAGGGGAACCATCTGGAGGTGCTTATGTCTCTGGCTTGCTCCTGCTTCCTCACCGCCGTTATAGAAACCTAACCCGTTATATTCTGACATACACGCCCATAACGCCTCAAAGTCATTAAGCGTGAGAAGGGTTTCCTGATCCTCGAAATGACGGGTGACGATGAGAAGATGATGCTCTACAACATTGAACTTGTTGAGGAGAGCGATATGGGTTTCGGATATATCTGCGACGAACATGTTTTTATCATAGGGAAGAAAGGGGTTGGCTGTTTTTTGCCCTTCAAGAGATTCCTCATGCTGTTTCTTGCGGGCTTCATCCTTTTCCTGCAGACGTGAAAGGATCCTTACGAAGAACCGTATTCCGCTGTCTTCGACGAATTCGTAGTCCGTTGGTATAGGAATTTGCGCGCCGATACGAAGGGCATTTTGCGTTGCCTTTACAATATCCTGCCACAAGGTTCCCTTATTCATTCTGTAAAAGATAACACTTTCAGGGGTCAGGTCTCAACTTTCAAACTAAAAGCATAGAGCAGAGAGCAAAACAAAACCGTAAAGTGAAAATCGTTAAATGTTCTAAGTTCCATTTCAAAAGTAGAAAACTAGCCAGCAAGTTGGGAAGTTGTCAACTG
>MUGE01000345.1:0-2022 GCA_002900545.1 Thermoplasmata archaeon M11B2D
TCTTTGGCTTTCCCCTGAAATGTCTGTAACAAAGAACCCTTCTGAATCAACGTTTGGAAATGACACGGTACATCGTTATGGGGCGGAAGTACGTCGTGTTATATTACATCATACAGATATTGCGCAACCCTATCTCCGCTGGCAGCCTGGCTCAGTTGAACATCACGCTGTTGTATACACAAACACACAGATAAACCTCACCTGGCAGGTGAACGGAAGCATGGTTGTCGATCATACATATATTCAATATGGAAACAATCCAGATCCGACCCAGACATGGACATACACTACACCGGATTATGACGAGCACAGTGGCGATTATCTTGGTGGAACCGGCTGGGATAATGCAATGAACGGACAGACCTCAGGGACGACGTATCAGGAAAGCATTGTACTGACAACTCCTGGTGAATACTATTTTGTTGCAACGGCACAAGTCGATCAGGTCTACCAAAACGTGCTCCGACCAGATATCTATGGGAACAACCCATATCTTCGGTTGATTAAGGAACGGACGAATGATTCGTACTATGAAGTATTACAGGGAACAGATGGCACTGAGGAAATAATTGGACAGACCTGGTGGTACAGCCCCATCATGCATGTCACGGTAATCCCAGAAAACGAGGCACCCAATAAGCCAGAGAAACCCAGTGGACCTACCTCGGGAAAACCTGGTTCATTATACTTGTATCGGACCAGTACCACTGATTCTGACGGTGACATGGTGTGGTACCTGTGGGATTGGGGCGATGGCACGCAATCTGAATGGTTGGGACCCTTTGCCTCCGGAACGCAGGCAAGTGCCCAGAAATCCTGGAATGAAAAAGGAGAGTACAGCATTAAAGTAAAGGCAAAGGACATCTACGGCGCGGAAAGCCCCTGGTCAGACCCCCTACCCATCACCATGCCGATGAGTAAAACCGCACAGGTGCGTCTCCTGCTTTCCCAGCTGTTTTCGAATCTCTTGCAGTTCCTTCGAACACTTTCTCTGCTGATATAAAATGGAATTGATGGAAGAATCCTGATCAACACGCAAAGGTTCGTAACATTCCGTGGCTAAGAAGAGACTAGAATATCATTGGGGGATCAATCCTTCTTTCTTTAGTCTTTTTAATAAGGATGAGAGGGGAATAAGGTCTTCTTAGGTTTATTACCCGAAATTTTACCTATGAATGCTGTTTGATTTTTCAGTACCTGTTCACTCGAATTAAAAAAAACTACTGGAATCTAAAGGATAATAACAGAAAAGACAATTCTGTAGCTTCCCATTCTTCGTTCTACAGACTGAGATTCATATCAAGAGTCTGGATACAGATCCGCAGAGACGTGTTGAGGAGTCGTTAGCGGTTGCTGTCATCATCGACCTTTATTATTGCAGCTGCATCATCGACAGTACCAAAATACGTCGCTAAACCCAAAAGACATCGGTTACCGTACCAGTATCGAAATACAGGTTGCCGTTGAATCTTCTATAAAAGACTGCTATCTTCACCCGATGGAGGATAAATACGATGCGTTTCACTTAGGAACATATACGATGGTATCGATATAATCACGCAATACCAATTCCGAGCAAATACTGATGATATGTCGATCTGCTCCTTGGTGTCAAAGGATCCCTGCCTACCTTTAATTGCACATTGACACAGCGTGTATCAACCCTTTGGATGCCACCACACTTGGTGCGATACTGATGCTTTGAGCCGATGATTACAAACGAATGCCATGACATCTAAACAATTTGATAGGCTCTTCACAACTTCTCTGAGGGAATCTGTCCCTGTCCAAAAATACATTATTATGTTAAAAAACCATGTTGATACAATTATTCGTACAAGATACTCAATGAGAACTTCTTATTCACAGAGAGTTTAAAAAAAAAAAAAAGAGGTAATGACCTCTATCAGGTCATCACGGTTTGTGATAGACAGACTATCGCTTGGTTTTTTTAGATCTTGATGAAGATCAGCAGGATCGTCGCGTTTTGTTCTACTTCTGCTGTGCTCTCTGGGACGGTCG
>MUGE01000346.1:0-2021 GCA_002900545.1 Thermoplasmata archaeon M11B2D
AAATATAAACTCTGTATTGAGGAGGTTCACCCCACAATAAAAAAAAATCGATCTTCTTTTTCGATAAACTGGAAAAATCTTTTTGTCATTCTTTTAGACCAAGCTTCTCGGTCAGATAATTTTTAAATATGTGATACAACTCCTCCTTAATCCCACCCTTTATCTGGATATCCACCGCATGATCCTTCTTCCTGTGAACCTTCATGATTTTTATGAGAACGACACTTTTCAATCCTTCCTTAACCTCTGCTGTCACCTCCACTGATTTCCTTAGGGGGACATCATGGGATATTGAACGGAAATCATCGATGGTCTTCCGTACATCGGGATGGTGACCTGAATGACGATACACGGTTTTCCTATCAAAAACGATTTTCAAGATATATTTGAACTTCGCTTTCGCCAGTCCCCGTAAAATAAGCTCAGTCGTCGGAACAAGATCAAACTCTTCTTCCACTATTCCATTCCCAGTCAAAATCGTTATAACCTTTGAAAACACAGAAGACGGAGGGATCTGTTTCTGTTTGACGTTCAAATCAAAACGAACATGAAGATTCCAAAGAACCTTTTCACCAGACGACACATGTTTCTTCCCTTTTGTTCTCTTCGAGGGATGTGTTGCGTCGATCCAATTCATCACCTCAGATGGACTTTGCACCCAAGGAGGTTGTGTAAAACCAGCAGACTGCCCAGCCATGGTTCACTCCTACGTATCCTATCGTAATACCGCTCTCCTTATTAAATCTAGAGACACATCCATGAAATCCTGTATACTAGGTGAGTCTTCCCACCGTACCACTGCTTCGGTTTCTAACGATAGTCCTTTAGGTACAGGGGACAGGGCGCGAACCCTTTCGAGATTCTCTTTCCCCCAGCATGAACCCAGTCTACCGCTACGATCTTGTCCCCGCAATGGAAACGTTCCTACGAGACAAATGCATCAACACCAGCTTCCTTGACAAATACCAGCTCAGCGTCATCTACGGGGACGCAGACAACCGCAACCTCACGAAGATTTATGAGAACGTCTATCTTTACCCTGGACTATAGGAACCGTACCCACTGTCGTGACCGTATGGGTTACTGCGTGCTCTGCCTTGTTTTTCACCCTAATGTTAACAACCGTTGTATCACGGAGCTGACAAGCGTCTGGGTCTGACTACTGGGATAGCTTTGACTTTGGCTCTCCGGTACCTCAAGATCATAACTAACGGTTTTTTCCGTCATCGCGCTGTGGCCTGCGTTATCATACACAATCGCCTGTGCAAGACCTTTTTCCGTAACCTCCCAGGTGTAGGGTGCTGTTGTCACAGTACCAAGGTACTGGTCGTCGAAATAGAACTCCACCCGGTTGATGCCACTGGTCTCATCGCTGACGGTTGCAGTAAGAAGCCATTTCGATATCCCTGTTTTCTCAACGGTAAGGTTGATTACTGGCACTGTTCTGTCGATTTTGATTTCTACTGCGTGTGTCTCCTCTTTGTTTCCAACCTTGTCAACTGAATAGTACTCAAAGATATGCACCGCCTCGTCCGTGACAGAGAACACGCCTGCGTAAGTCGTCCAGTTTCCATCATCAAGTCTGTATGTTGTATACTCAACGCCAGCAGAATCATCCACTGCTTGAAGCACCACTGTGACGGTATTTACAAACCATCCGTTTGTACCTGACATACCGCTGAACTCATGGGTGGTTACCGGCGGTGTTCCATCATGTTTTATCGTGAATGCTATTTCCTGTGTTGATTCTGTGTTTCCCGCAAGATCTACGGAACAATAGTAGAGGGTGTAGTTACCGTCTTCTGTGACAGTGAACGGCTCTGTGTAGAGTATCCAGTCGCCGAGATTCAGCTTGTAGTGCGTGTAGTTCACCCCTGACGTCGCATCACTTGCATTAAGTGTCACGGTCACATTGGAGACATACCCGTCACTGCCAAGGATGCCCTCTAAGGTATGGGTTGTTGCTGGTGCTGCCGTGTCAATGTTGATGGTGCTTGTGTGTGTGTTTTCCATGTTGCCTG
>MUGE01000347.1:0-2012 GCA_002900545.1 Thermoplasmata archaeon M11B2D
AGGAATCACCGTCTTTGCGTACACCTCAGAAACCTACGGATACGATTTCATCGAAATCATCAAATTCTTTTAGAAAAGAAACAGAACGAGAGGTAATACATCCATTGAAAATATCACTGAACACCAAACGCATTCCCGATATCAGAAAATCTTCCTGTATATGTTCTTCATTCACATTTAGAAAGACCATCTAAACCTTCTTAAACAGGAAGTACTATCAGTGAACCGATGAACTTCCGAGTAAATATGAGAGATGGACCTGCCAGAATCGGACAGCTTACCATTGATACGAAGATCATTGTGACCCCGAACATTTTCTTCTTGCACACCACTCGATGCAACGCACCACCCTTCGCTGATATCCTTCTGACCACCAAACGGATTCACACAAAAAAACCTCACCTACAAATCAGGGAAAGCCTCTTTTCAACAGCAAAAATAACACCACAGAAAAACCTCTGTTTGAACGAGTACCTTCTCTACCCAAAAGACGTTCCAGAGGACTTGCATCTCAGTGCACGTCAACAGAAACAATCCGAAGTGTGTATCCTGCCTGCAAAACAAGAACTGATTCCAGGGTTAACACAGAACAATGACGCAATCCTTTTCATCATCGCATATGCATCTCAGCTGTTCGTGCACCAGACAGATTTTGTGGATTTCATCACAGAGCTTCGAGAACATATCGGGTATCAAAAACTCATCTATCTCCCCTGTGTTGGTGACCCGACATCCCTTGCGTTTCTCACCTACCTTGGTATTGATCTCTTTGATTCCTTCTCTGCCTGTAGGGCAGCCAGAAACGAAACGTTCCTCTTCCCCCATGGTTTTTTCAGAAAAAACAATCTACCCGAGCTTCCCTGCAGCTGCCCATCATGCAGAACATCAAACGATGCCACAGCGATGGGGTACAAAGAAATCCTGCAACATAACTACTTTATGCTTGACCATGAGATAAAACAGGTGCGAAACGCGATTGCAACAGAATCACTTCGGGAGCTTGTTGAAATACGTGTGCGCAGCAGCCCGCATCTTGCAGCACTGTTGCGAATCCTTGACCGCAGACACTACCAGTATCTAGAAGAACGGACACCGGTTGTCCGCAAACAACCGTTGGTTGCAACGACAAAAGATGCGTTAACTCGACCGGAAATCACACGATTCCAGGACCGGGTTCTTCATCGGTTTGAAAAACCAGCAAGTGCAAAACTATTGCTTCTGCTTCCCTGTTCAGCGAAAAAACCCTACTCGTTCTCAAAATCCCATACACTCTTTAGAGAATGCCTGCAACGAACCACCAATCCCTTCGTAGTCCATGAGGTCGTCATCACCTCGCCACTTGGTCTTGTCCCCCGGGAACTGGAGTTAACGTACCCAGCATCAAGGTATGATATCGCGGTGACGGGCCATTGGGATGAGGACGAAAAGAAGATCATCCGGACCCTTCTGCAGGAGTATCTGCAGAAAAACCACTACGATGCAACCATCGTGCATCTGCCCATAGCGATGCAGGAATTTCTCTGCGATTTGATAGAAAACCCGCACGTGACCTGCAAAGCCTCCCCAACCTCAACTGAATCCCTTGTGACGTTAACAACCGAGTTGCAACAAATGACACAACGCTATGCCAAAGTACGACCTCAACAACGCTATCATGAAAATATCAAGTCACTTGCTTGTTATCAACTGGGTTTTACTCTTGCGAATCTTCTCATGGATGACTCTACTATCACTGGGAAATACCCATATCAGAAAATACTGCATAGAAACACGCAACTAGGGATGGTAACAGAAGAACGAGGATTCCTCTCCCTGACCATGGCCGGGGCAGAGCGGCTCTGTAATGCAAAACAATATTGGGTAGAGATTTATGATGATTTCACGCTGAAGGGATCGGTGTTCGCACCAGGGGTAAAACAAGCGGATGCATCCATACGAATCGGCGATGAAGTGCTTGTACAGAAACACAATCAGCTCTGCGGTGTTGGTGTGGCACTTATGAACGGAACAGA
>MUGE01000348.1:0-2011 GCA_002900545.1 Thermoplasmata archaeon M11B2D
TTCATAAACTGTATATTCGACATCGATTAGAATACAAACAAGGATAAATTCAAGACGTGAATGAAATATGATACAAAATACTATTATCAAAAAAGGTTTGATAGTTGGAATAGTTCTTTTATTCCTGACAATTGGTTTTTCACCTATAATCAATGCAGACGGAAATACAATTCCTCAAGCAATAAATGATGTTCCAATAACTATCCTTGAATGTAAGGCTGATGGAACAGTAGAAACAACTGTTATGAGGATGTCATCTGAACAAGCAGACAGTCTCCATGAAGAGATGGCAAACGCCCATGATTTGGATACAAAACTTTCTATTTACAAGAAATACAATTTGATATCGCAGGATATCACAGTTGATTCTTTACGTGAAGGGATGGAAGAAAGAGCACAGGAAATGGGAGCAACGCAAGATGACTTACTGTCACAATTTAGAAGTAATCGGTCGTTACTTCCACCATTTGTTCGTAGAAACATATTTTGCTCTATATCAGGCTATACTTTCGGTGGCGGTGTCCCTCTCCTGATACCATTTTTCAGGTTGAGTCCTCTTTGGGACAGAGCCACTCATTTTGATATCGTTGATTTTATCATTGGAGGTTTATCTATCTCTTCAAAAGGATTGTTTGGAATTTTTAATCTCGAATGTTTGTTTGTTAAACTGGTTGGTTTTGTAGGAGTAGTTTATTATTTTTGGCGTAATCATTATGGATTTGAATTAGATGGATTTTGTATATATACGAAAGCATTAGGAATTCCAGATCTGGTTTTGGAGGAATATTGATGAAAAACAAATGTTGGCAATTGAAATCATTCTCTGGACAAATCCTTTATTTGTGATTATAATCACATAATGTTCTTATATACTTATTCGTTAATCACTTTGGAGGTGTTTAAACGACACAACGTGAGAACATACACAATAACCTACAACGCATAGGTCAGATAACGGGAATAAGTAGCGACGAGGCTATTACGGCGATGCGTACCCGGCGTCAAATGCTAGTAACACTACTGATTTTCATCATCGGTATTGTAACACTACAGATGTCTACCGGAACCATTCCACTCAAATATACCGGCATCAGCATCAACGATTTCTCTCCGTTTTGGGGAATGATGTAAGAACCATTGGTCGCACAATGGTTCTTTTCTCATTTTTTTTAGGAGATTACAGCTATGTTTTCCAACAAACACAAACTCTTTCATACACTATTCGAACTTACATTGCGCTGCAATATGCAATGTATTCATTGTGGGTCTGCCGCCGGCACGCAGCGAATCCAGGAGCTTTCCACCACACAATGGCTCTCCGTTTGTGATCAACTCACCCGGTTGAACTGCAAACAAATAACGCTCATGGGAGGAGAACCATTTCTGCGAAATGATTGGTATACCATTGCCCAGCATGTAAGGAATCAAAACATGAATCTAACGATGATGTCCAATAGTTATGTAATCAACGATCGGGTTATTCGTCAACTCAGGACACTAGAACCGTACGTTGTTGCTATTAGTCTAGATGGTGCAACCTCAGAGACCCATGACACGATTCGAGGGATACCTGGTTCTTTTGATCGGTGCATCAGCTGTTTGGATTCACTCCGTAAGGCAGGGTTACCCACGACAGTGGTGACTACTGTTCATAAGAAGAATGTACATGAATTGAAAAAAATGCGGGAACTACTTCTGAATAAGCAAATTGCATGGCAGATCCAGATGGGAACGCCTTTCGGTCGTTTCCCAACTACACTTGCCTTGTCTCTTGAGGAGTTTTACGGGGTTGCTATGTTTATTGCTGCGACAAGGAAACAATATTCGATCAAGGAACTTCCTGTAACAGGTGCTCATTGCATGGGATATCACTCCTCGATGTTACCAAATGTGATGATGGGTCCTTGGAAAGGGTGTTTTGCTGGGATGAATGTTCTTGGCATTCAGAGTAACGGTGGCATTAAGGGATGTTTAACATTACCAGATGAATACACAGAAGGTAATGTAAAAG
>MUGE01000349.1:0-2010 GCA_002900545.1 Thermoplasmata archaeon M11B2D
GGTGAACAACCGATGAAAAAAAACATTTGGGAGAAGAAAGCACTTGTTCTTTGGATAGTTACTTTATTTTGTAGTACGACTCTGTTACCTGTCTTACAAGCAGAGTCGCATGTAGAATATCCATTACCACCTCCTCGTATGGTGGATATGATAGTTGAGGAGTCAATGTTCAGACGGATGTCGGTGCGTGAATTTACTGATGAAGCAGTGACCGATGACGAGTTATCAACCATTCTCTGGGCAGCCTGTGGATGTCAAACAGAGGGGGGTCGCACCATCGTAGGAATCAACAACATCTACTCCGGGATCATTTACGTGTTAAAGGAGGACGCGGCGTACACCTATAATCCTGTGAACCACTCGCTTGTATTCTTTAAAGAGGGAGATTGGCGTGATATCGTCGGCTGGCAGTATAAGGCGCCTATACAACTTGGTCTTTGTTATGATACAAACAAGGCTGACTCGCTTTTTGGAGGCGCTGAACTTGGACAAATTGGTCAGAACATCCAGTGTATGGCCAATGCTCTTGATTTAGGGACCGTTGTCTGTGGACAGACGCCCCCAGCAATCGATCCATTAGGCATACCAGAAAACGAAGAGGGGATAATCGTTATGCCACTGGGTCATTTGGCGCATCCCTATAATTTTAAGAACAGGCCGTTTTGGATATCATTGCTTCCGAGAATACAACTCTCCTCGCTGTCACTGTCAGAGACGTTAGACAATCTTAGGGAAGGGACATCATATGCAGGAAACCTTACGAACCAGCAGGTCAGTCAAGTCTTGTGGGCCGCCTATGGTTTTTCCCCATATGTTGATAGGAGCGCGCAGGAAAAAAATGCAGTGAAACGACATCGTACAGTGCCTAGTGCTCATGGATATTACCCGTTGCGGATGTATGCGGTAACAAAGCACGGCGTCTTTTACTACCAACCAAATCTGTTCATGAGATTGCAGAAAGTTCCGGTCGATTTCGTGGGGCTGCCGATACTAACCTTCCTGGTAAAGAAGCTCTCCGGTGATTATCGGTTGAATGTTGCAGAGGCGGCTGCTGACCCGTCGGTGGTGTCTGCCCCGTGCATCATCCTTATCGTTCTAGATATAGAGATGACCCGCCCGCCCGGTAAAGATGACCTCTCTGACGAGATTTGTCGACGGTTCTGGTACTATGAGGCAGGTGCTTCAGCGCATAACGTAGTATTGGAGGCCACATCGTGGAATCTTTCAGCAGCCATTATCCCTCCAACAGATCCGCTAGCGCTTCAATCATTACTCCACCTTGATGAAAACTTCCTTCCTCTTTTCATCATCCCTGTCGGTAGGTAAGAGAGAGAACTTCTGAGAGGCATTTTTATATGTTCAACATACATAGTGATTTTCCAATGGATTATTCTTTTAACAATCCTTAAATATAATTCATTGATTCTTCCATTTCAGATTAGGGGAGATCATGAGTGGTTTGTTTGGTGTGGTAAGTAGTAACAACTGTATTTCAAGTCTTTATTATGGAACTGATTACCATACTCATTTAGGGACAGAATACGGCGGTATTGCTTTCATCGAGAAAAACGGACTGCCGATAAAGAAGATCCATGACATTAAAAACTCACAGTTTAAATCGAAGTTTTACGAAGGCTCTGATAAAATCAAAAGCCATCTGGGGATAGGCGTCATTTCAGATAAGGACCCGCAACCATTAACATTTGAAAGTAAATTTGGTGCTTTTGCGATATGCTGTGCTGGTCTGATTGCCAATAAAGAGGATCTTGCCTCCGAGCTGATTGAAAAAGGCATTTCATTTAGTGAAATAGAACGTGGTACTATCAACACCACTGAACTTGTCGCCCATTTGATCAATCAAGGGAACACCATTCCTTACGGGATTGAACGAATGTATGATAAGATTGTGGGATCTATTTCGTTGTTGCTTTTAACAAAGAAAGGCATTTATTGCGCGCGTGACCGTCATGGAGTCACTCCCTTAGCTATTGGTCAAAAAGAAGGAGAAGT
>MUGE01000031.1:0-8938 GCA_002900545.1 Thermoplasmata archaeon M11B2D
GTGAAAATCACTCCAACTTACGGTTACTGACCACCGGTTTTAGATCGTCCACGGATACACGGTCTGACTACTCGGGATATACTCCACAGAACTCGCGATCTCACTCATCGCCGAATTCCCCGCAGCATCATACGCAATCGCCTGCGAACTCGCCTCAGGCTTCCCCTCAAACAAGAACTCCCAAGGAGCAGACGTCACATTCCCGACCAACGCATCATCCACGTAGAACTCCACCAGCACAACACCACTGTCCGCATCCTCAACATCCGCGACACACAACCACTTATTCTTCAACGCATTCTGCGCCGTGAACGTATAGGAATTGAACACCGGACCGGTCTTATCGATCTTAAAGCTAAACGGACCGTTCTCATCCTCGATGTTGCCCGCGTTATCGACCGAATAATACCAGAACTCATGCGTTCCATCTGTGCATATCTCCATTGGTTCGGTGTACTCGACATAGTCCCCGTCGTCTACCTTTAAGAAAATGGCATCGATGCCAGAGGTATCATCGGTCGCCTCGATCGTAATAGTCACGCAGCTGATGTACCAGTCGTCATTCCCCATGGTTCCTGCTAGTTCATGAGTACTGGTCGGTGGTACCGTGTCTGTTACCGTGGAGAATTCCCAGATTGGTCCTTCTGTGGAAAGTCCTCCATTATCCCATGCGACGATCTTCCAATAGTACTGCTCGTTGTATGTCATTCCGGCAGGAGTGTAGGAGGTTGTTGTCTGATTATTGACGATTTTTGGCGGTGGGCTTGTGGTCCCGAAATAGACGTCATAGGCGACAATATCGCCAGGGTCTGGGTCGCCGCCAGTCCAGCTGAGGATTTTGTCTAACGGAACGTTGGTTGTCCCATTCGCCGGGTTAGGGTCGCTTGGTGTGTACGGAGGTTGGTTCGCCCCGGTTGCAAATAACTCAATAAACCGTCCTGATCCTGTTTTTTCTGTTTGGATAATTGTACCAGTCCCCGGTTGTATCTCTTGGATTCCAGCGCCTGAGGTCGCAAGAATGTTTCCATTGCCAAGACGATATACCCCTCGTCCACCGCTATACGGCGTAGTCTGAACGATGGTACCGTTCAGCTCAAAATCTTGGATTACATTTGCTGAAAATGCAGCGGTCAAGAATGCACCTGGTGCCAAGCTGTCAAATTGGATTTGTTCAGGGAAACTTACTACGAAGAGTACTTGCTGTAGGGTACCATTTGCATAGTAGAGACGGATGTTGTCCGTGGTTCCTTCGATATCAGCGACCAAGCATCTGCCATCTGGCAAAAACAGAATGTCAAAGGGGTCGATACCACTAGTACTTGGGATGAAATCAGGTAGACGGACATGAGGGCCAGAGAACCTGGCGATACATTTACCACCTGTTCCTCCCGTGCCACCCTTTGAAACGAATAGCTCGCCTTGGCGGAAGTCAATACCACGGATATTATCAAGTCCATCGGTTGCGTCTGCATAGGTGTACAGATAGGTTCCGTTAGGTGCATATACAAACACTGAATCAGCGACTTGATCAGAAACATAGATGTTCCCATCAGGTCCTTTCACTGCATTAATTGGTGTTGAGAAGTGAGTCGTATCCACGATGATGTCACCTAGGTATGTACCATCAGCAGGATTGTACATGCCGACAGATTTTGCTAGGGAATCCGGGATCATAAAAAAACCTCGGTTTGGTGAGAGTGGTTCACTTTTTGGTGGTTGGGTAATGCTAAACGCGGCGGGGATGACACTTGCTCCAAAAAACAGGACGAGAAGTCCTACGACGATACCTTTTTTATATATTTGTTTCTTCATTTTTAAAGCCCCCTCAAAATTATGAGCTAAGTAAAATATATTACTCTCGTTTATATATCTTTCTAGCCTTTACTATATTTACTATATAAGCGTAGATTTCTGTCGAAAATGTTCAAAGTACATACAGTAACATTTGAACCATTCATACAACCTCGCTTTCTTTGTTGTTCTAATCAACGGACAGGATCAGGGGGTAAACAGGCGAAGCTGTTTTCCTTGTCGTACTAAAAGATTCATTGTTGTCAAAAACAACGCTGGATTAATCTTTTGAAGCACAAGGTTCATCCTGATAAATGTCGATCCAATCATGTTCCAGTGTGTGAATTCCTTACGGATGATATGTGGATATTTTTTTAGGTTGTTTTGTGCGATACAGCATCCTGCGATATCACCGCTTAATAATGCTCGATAAATCCCTTGTCCGGTCAGAGGGAACGCCCCGACACCGGCATCACCCACAAAAAGGATATTTCTAAACAAGAACGGTGGTTGAAGTCCAAGTGGAATCAATCCGCCTACCATGTAGGTGACCGTTCCAGTTATCTGATGTTCCTCTTTAAACGTGTTAAGGATTTTCCGCAGGTCATAATGAAACGTACCAAAGAATCCAACACCGACGTTCACCTCTTTTTTCTGCGGGTTCCGTGGGAAAATCCAGAAATATCCACCAGAAGGAACAAAGACAATCTGTATGGTATCAGAGGTAAAACAGTTCGCATTCTCAATGCTCTGTTGATAGGTCGTACCGATGTATCCTGTCCCGAGGTTTAGTTCCCGTTTCACCGTACTTGGACATCCTGAAGCATCGACAATAACGTCCCCATCGAGATTCTCAATCGATTGTATTTTATCGCTTGTCTGAATAATAACCCCTCGTTTCTCCGCATCCCGTGCCAGTTGACAGATGAACTCCTGACGGTTAAGGATAAAGGCAACATTCGCAGGCCGCTGGGCAGTATATCGATGCTTTCCGATGGTGACATCCGCATGAAGGATTGTGTTGAAGATGCTTGTATCAGTTGGTTTCCATTTTGTCCACTCACGCTCAACCGAGTGTGCCTCCCCGCACCGTCGCCCTTCATGGTTATACCCGATCTCCTTGTATTTTTCATGAACCACGACCTCAATTGATGGGTTATGGTCTTTTATTGAGAGTGCGGTGCTTAGGCCACCGATGCCTCCACCAATAATATCAACGTGTATACGTCACACCAACCAAACCGTACATAAGTAATTTTCTAGGTAGATAAATATTTTTTTAGAAGAAAGAGAAAATTTCATAAAGAACGACAAATTCCCTCCACTCACATACGACATACAACAAAAGAAAAACAAGTCTCATAGCCCCGTAGTGTAGCGGTCAATCATACGAGACTCTGGCTCTCGTGACATCGGTTCGAATCCGTTCGGGGCTACTCCATTTTATTTCAGAGAATATTAATCAAGGATGGTGACCGTGACCGTCTTGTCTATCTCCACGATCGCCCCCTCTGTTCGTTTCCCCAGGCTGCAGTTCACAACGGTCGTTTTCTCTGTCTGTATCACCCCAGGGTCCTCATGGATATGACCGCAGAGGACAACGAGCGGCTTGCTGGTATCAATAAGGCTACGCAGCTCCTTACTTCCCCCATGGGTTCCTATGAAGATCTTATCCTGAAGCTTGAACGGTGGATAATGGGTCACGAGCACGCTTGTCGAATCAACAATCTTCTGTAAAGGTTTCTGCGTCTCCCCATCGACAATCATCATGTCCTTGAGAGGTGTTGGGATCTCTCGTCCGATTCCAATGAACGGTATCCCCTGGACGACGACTCGTCTTTGGTGAAGATTCGTCGCGTTGCTATTCGTAATGCCTTCATCAACATCAAATGTATCTATATTGCCTGGTACCGCAAGGGTCTGAACCGGTATCTGGTTAAGCAGTGTTGTCGCAAGCTCCCCTGGCCCGAACTGAGTGATATCCCCACACAGAACAACCAGGTCAGGATGATAGGTTGTAACGTTTTTTAAGACAAGATTCATCCGATATTGAGACCCATGGATATCAGCGATTGCTAGAACCTTCATATGACTCGAAATAAGGCCATTGATTAAAAATATTGCCACCTCAAAATGCATTATGATTAAAAAATAAGAAGAGAGGTATTATTGGCTATCCTCGTTCATTTTGAAAAAGTCAGCCATGGTGTCTTTTAAAAATATCTCTGAGAATTTTTCAGCGAATTCTCTGCTGAGTCTCATGGGGTTTATCCCTTCCTCTCCTTCTCCTTCGTAGTGTAAATCGTTGGTTTGTATAAATAATTTACTTTCAGACAGACAGGTTCCTATCCTAACTAGCGGTGTTGCCTGTCTCCTACTTAACCAGGGCGTTGCACGTTAAATACCTCGAAGGATCGATTAAAAGCACAGACTGTTGATTTTAAGTACAGACCGTAATTCCGAACGTAAAAAATCGACGAAGGCATATATCATTATATGAAGAAAAACGATAAAAAATATTATTGATACTTTCAGTAGATATCCTTTGAAAAATACGAAAAATAGTTGCTATGGTAAAAATGCTGATCCAACAGGAGACAAATCAGCTCTTTTGTTTTATTTTTACCCATTCGGCATGGCCCATGAAGAAAGTTCCTATACTTATTCCAGTAAAATCATATACTCCTGGGTAAGTAATATCATAAACAGAAAAAGAAAATGGTTTTATTGGAAGATCTCCCCAGATGTTCTTTCCTTCCCATTTTTTAATGCCGTTTATTCCATCAGTAGTTATCCATCCGTTCGCAGGGTAACTATCCGATCCACCACCGTAACCACCATAAAATCTAAAATCACCAAAACAAATAATATTTTTTATATGGTTTACTTTCAATAAATTAGAATGTAGAAATGATATACTGTATGAGAATAATAAAGGTGGGACAATCAAATAACTCATGAAATCCACCAATCTGTAAATAATCGCTCCGATAATAAGTGTAATAATATTTTTGAATAAAAAAGAATCAACAAACTTGTAGATTTTTTCCGTGAAATTTTGATAAATATTACTGAGTTTGATAATCAATTGAATTACCTTATTAAAATAATAGGTATAGCTTGTTTTTCCAACAATCAAACAATCCATGTTTTCATTATCATCTAAAATCCTTAGATGCGTTTTTCTGAAAAAACTTTCAAGCTTAGGACTTTGATAATCATCTGAAAACAATTTTTGAGCATCTTGTAATGAAATATCCCCTAACACACCATATGTATCAAAAATAATTAATGCCTCAGTAAAGATTGCCATGACTTCTTCTTTGGTTTTGGCAGAATCTACATTCTTTTTTATTTCATCAAACAATTTTTCAATCATTTCCGCATCTTTTTGCGGAAGTTTGACTATCTGAGATTTCATATCTAGTTGACCGTGGGTTATTACAGTAAATTCAACAAAATCTTCATCGTTTGATGTACTAGTTTTAAAATCAGTAATGGAGGTGATACTTGCTGTATTTACTACAAGAAATATAATAAGAATACTAAGCATTTTTTTGTTCATCATGTATCACTCGTTTTTGATTTTAATGCATAAACATTCACATGAGTTAGTATGTATCATGTATACATGTATCATATATAAATATATTGAATTGGCATTTTTTTCTAAGAACGAAATTTTTTATAATTTGATTAAAAGTGCAAAGCCTTTAACCAGGAAAGATATTAATAACACCTTCTTTGATAGAGGGATACACTTCCATCAGAATCTATTGAGGGGAAACTATGACAAAAGAAGAAGAAATCACAAAGAACCTTACATTGATTGAATACTACAAACAGCAGCTTGAATCCATCGATCTGCAGCTTCAGTACCTCCAGTCAACCCTTGCAGAATATCAGCGGGCAAAAATGACGGTCGATCAGCTGCATGCAGCAGACGACAACTCATCGCTTCTCATCCCCATCGGTGCTGGCACCTTTGTCAATGCCACCCTTACAGACGCATCAAACGTTCTTATTGGTGTCGGAGCAGGAGTCGTCATAGAAAAAACCGTTGATGAGGCAGTCATGAAACTAGAAGAACGGATGAAACGCATACAGGAGAACCTTGAAAAGATGGTTTCCCTTGGACAGAAGATACAAGCTGATGCGGAGCAACTGTCCCATAAAACCCAGCAGATGATGGAAGAAACACAGCGATAACAACATTGATTTGAGGATTCATATGTTTGATTTTCTTAAAAAGAAACTGAAACTCTTTGAAAAAAACATCGAAGCAGAAATCCAGTCTGAGCTGAAAAAAGAAGAAAAACTAGAAAAAAAACTCCAGGTTAAGACACAAAAACAGCCAATCACTGACAGTACTCTGCCAAAACCTGTCGAAGCCCCGCCAGCAGCACCGGTGATAAAGGAAGAAGAACGGGTCGTTACCAGAAAACGAGCACTCCGTGTCCAAAAACCGGTCAGTGAAGAAAAAAAGCAGCGGGACAAACAGATAGACAAACAAATCGAGGAAAGCATTGAAAGCGAGCTTCAACGAGCCTTACAAACCAGAAAAAGCATCGAAGAGACCGTCGGGGTTGAAAAAAAACCATCCTGGACGATTGATGAGAAGAAACTCGATGAACTCCTCTGGGACTTGGAAATGGGATTACTTGAGGCAGATGTCGCCTATTCCGTGATCGATTCAATTAAAAAGGATGTAAAACAGGAGATACGCCGAGTACCATTCGACAAAGGCAAAGCAGGGGACCTTGTCGAAACAGTATTAAAAAACGCAATTGGTCATGTGCTAAAGTCCAGTGACTTTGATTTTCATAGATTCATCGAGGAGCGGAAAAAACCAGTGGTGATCATGTTCGTCGGTGTGAACGGCACAGGCAAGACACTCTCTATTGCGAAGATTGCGTTTCAGCTGCAGAAACAGGGAAAGACCTGTGTGATGGCGGCTGGTGACACGTTCCGAGCTGGGGCAATCGAGCAACTCTCAATCCATGCAGATAAACTTGGTGTGAAAATCATCAAACATGGGTCTGGTGCTGATCCTGCTGCAGTCGCCTATGATGCTATCGAACATGCGAAGGCAAAACATAAGGACGTCGTCCTTCTTGATACCGCTGGTCGGATGCAGACAAACTCCAACCTCATGGACGAGATGGCGAAGATAAAACGGGTCGCAAAACCAGACATGATCATCTTCGTCGGCGACGCGTTATCAGGCAATGACGCGGTCGAGCAGGCGAAACGGTTCAATGAGGTCGTCGGCATCGACGGAGTGATTTTAACAAAGGTCGATGCGGATGCAAAAGGGGGAAGCTCACTTTCCATTGCATATACCATCGGCAAACCGTTGCTATTCATCGGGGTCGGTCAGGGATACGAGGACCAGATACCGTTTAATCCTGAATGGATGGTGCAGCATATTTTTGAGAAATAGCCCTAGACAAGGATTTTTGTTCCATCAAACGATTGGCCGGTCAGCGCTTTTTCCAGCTGGTCGAGCCGTTTTCCATTGACAATAAACGTTGGGATCTTCGCTCGTTTTATTATTTCTAATGCAGGTTCATCCATGAAGATATTTTTCCCTGCAGCCTTCCATGTCGTGCCATATTGTTCAATCAACTGGTCAATTGATACTTCCTTGAGTTGCTTTGCGTCCTTGTATGCATTTGGGTCTTTATCGTAGATGCCATCCACGTTCGTTGCATTGACAAAACGTACTGCATGGGTTTTCTCAGCAAGCTCCGCACCAACAAGATCCGTGCTATGTTTTGGGTCTGTCCCCCCCATGACGACAATCGGAGACTCAAGACTCAATGCGTCGTTTGTTGTATGAGGAATCCCCTTGTTAGAGATGCCAAGGAGATTGGTGATGATCCGCGCATTCACTCTGGTCACATCGATTCCTATGAGATCTAAGGTGTCCTCGTCAAACCCAAGATCACGCCCAAGCTGGATGTATCTTCTGGCAATGGTTCCTCCACCGACGATGACAAACAGTTTGTAAAAGTCACTTATTTTTTTAAAAAGGGCTGTGAGGTTTTTTAGGAAAAGAACATCTGCTTCTTGAGAAAGAACCACGGATCCTCCTATCGATACGACAACGGTTTTCATCACGCAGAGTATCCCTTCGTTTTATATAAAAGTACCATAGAAAGGAACGATTAAGCGACTTCTATCCCACTTTGGCTTTGTCCTTTCTTAGGGTCAGAGCCGAGTCGAACCTGCGGTAGGGGGATTGGTGGCGGCAACCCAAGGTCTTTGGCGATACCAACTGCCTCTGGGACACAGGTATGCATGATTGCGGTATGGATGGTGCTTGCGAACTGGTCAGGCATTTTTCTTGTGGTTTGCCATTCTTTGGCTAGTTGTTTTGCCTCGTTTTCCTCACAGAACATGGTCCCATCAAGTTTAATCATGCCAATCGGTCCATAACTAGCGGTGTATTGGAACTCGATTATGAGAGTTTTTTCCGCGTTATTCATGACCTGAGAGATTTGGCTGTTATGATCAATACGGATCTGCCGTGGCTTATCATCAGGCTCTACGTACCGACGTGCCTCAATCGTTTTTAGTTTGATTGCCTTAATCACCATAACGTGCTCCAATAAACAATCACCCCCTTTTACGTCTTTCGTTTATGAGAGAACAATCTTTTGCGATGCACTGACATCGAGTTTTAAGGGAACATCAAGCCTGGCGATTACCATCCATTCAATTCGGGAGGATACCCCTCCTAATGCCCTAAGCATGTTGACCGCAGCGCCAATGCCCCCATCTGACGTTATTTCTCCTTGTAGAATCGTCGGCGGTATCTTGATTTCAAAAGGATACGAACCTTCTAGGTATTCTTGTTCACCTGCAAGAGGGATACGGAAATCGTAGATGGTGCTATATTCAGTTGTCTTGTGATATCCACTAGTATGGGAACCAGAAGGCATTCCGACTCGAATGCCGCTCTGTTGCTGAATTTTCCTACCGATAAGTCCCACATCCAGCTTACGGGCGTTCATTGGTTTTTTCAACTGTAGTGTCACTGTCCCTTTGATGGTGTCCCCTGGTTTGTAATCGTATTTCTCTAAAGTTACCATGATTTTTCGCGGTCCAAATAATCCCACGGTATCCTCACTCCTCTTCTCTG
>MUGE01000350.1:0-2003 GCA_002900545.1 Thermoplasmata archaeon M11B2D
TAGACCAGCCGGTATCACATGATCGTACCACAGATTATCCTATCGGGACCATCATCTGGCAGTATCAAATCTCTGCCGGGTACGATAACAGTCCAAAAGCAATCGCAGCGATCCCTGATATCAATGGCGATGACATCGATGATGTCGTTATCTGCTCAGAGGATAATAACATCCGGTGTTTCAGTGGTGGTGCCATCGGAGCGGGGGTTGTCCTTTGGACGCATAATATCTACTCCGGGAACATCTACTCTCAGAAAGGACTGACGATCACCCAGGACGTCAACAGTGATGGATACAACGATGTCGTCGTTGGGGCGACAGGGGGTGCCCGGCTTATCCGGTGCATCTCAGGTCTGGACGCAGAGACGATATGGACGCATGACACCCATGAGTATGGTGGTGGCGGCTGGGTCTATCAAGTTGATTGTCGGTATGATTATAATAATGACGGCGTTCTTGATGTGTTGGCAGCAACCGGTGATGACAGTACCGGAACTGGTCCAAAAAGAGCGTATTGTTTAAACGGTCTGACCGGCGTCTCGATATGGGAGTTTCCCTTAGGAGGCGCAGGATTTTCTGTAATAGGTGTTGAGGATTTCACTGGCGATGGAAAACCTGATGCTGTTTCTGGTTGTACAAACGCGGCACAAACAATCGGGTATGCAAAAGGGATCAATGGTGCAACAGGCACGCAAGTGTGGTCATTTACGACCCCGGGGTCTTCGGTATGGGCTGTTGAACAGATCGATGATGTGAACGGCGATGGAATATCAGATGTTATCATCGGAGATTTTTTAGGAAACATCTATGGTCTGAATGCAACAATAGGGACTCAGCTTTTCTCTATTTCCATTGGACCTGCCATTATCACCCGCTTTGAAAAAATAGGTGATGTGAACGGAGATGGCCATCCAGATATCATCCCTGCCCACAGTAGCATACACACCACACAGATCATTGACGGTTATACCGGTAGTATCGTCTGGTCTCACCCTGTGGCGGATCAACCATGGAACGTCGCAGCAAGCAGAGATGTGAGCGGCGATGCGATTGACGACGTGTTTGTAGGGACATTGTTCCAGAACAATTACTGTTATTTCTTAAGCGGGGTCGACGGATCAGAAATAACCTCGCCAATCCCGTACGGGGAGGCTGTTGATGCGATTGCCGCTATTCCTGATGTGGTCGATGATGGCTCCATGGAGATGGTTGTAGGAGGGCGAAACGGGAAGGTCGTTTGTTATTCTGGTGGACTGAACGCCTCTTCTTCTCCTCCCTCTATTACTGCGGATTTCAGTGGTACTCCGACGGAAGGGACTGCACCGTTAACGGTTCAGTTCACAGATCTATCCACCGCAGTAAACACGACGATCACCTCATGGAAATGGGATTTTGATGACGACGGCGTCATTGATTCAACCCAGAAAGACCCTGAGTGGACCTATGAGACCGAGGGGACATATACGGTGTCATTGAAAGTCTCTGGTCTTGGCGCATCGGATACGGAACGAAAAGAGGACTATATCATGGTTTTACCTCCTGGTGCCTTCAATGTGACGATCGGCACCATCACAGGAGGATTACTCCGGGTGAAGGCCGAGGTTCTGAACACAGGCAGCCTTGATATCACAGACATGAATTGGAGCATCGTTCTTTCAGGTGGGCTTGTGATACTTGGGCGCAACACAACAGGGACAACATCGTCGTTGCCCATTGGTGAATCAGCAGCTATCGAAAGTCGAGCGTTGTTCGGGTTTGGGAAGGTCAGTATCACTGTACGGGTCGAACTTCCAGAGGGTCAGATTGCTACCAAGACTGTTGATGGAACACTGCTGTTGTTCTTCCTCATCATCCGAAATTAATTCCATTATCCTGTAATCCAGGTCACTGCTGTCGCAGTGCTCTTCACGTATACACTATCATAGAATAAAATAAAAAATGTTAAGATAATAATAGAGGTAATGAATTTTAAAGAAAAGAGGGATAGTATGAAAAAAATGGTA
>MUGE01000032.1:0-8902 GCA_002900545.1 Thermoplasmata archaeon M11B2D
TGGGTAATGACAACTATAAAAAAGTAATTATCTTACAGGAAAAACCATCACGATTGTATTGTATTATCAATGCTACTGATGTTGCAGGCAATATAAAAGATTCGAGAGACCCGGTAGCACAACACAACGGACCATATAACGGCTTTGTTTTACAGGAAATTACGTTTAATGGATCTAAGAGTTTTGACCTCGATGGGACGATTATGAGGTATAGATGGAATTTCGGTGACGGCACGACAGAAGACGGTAGTACAATCACACATACCTACTATTCAAGCGGTAGCTACTCGGTGATATTGACTGTTACTGATGATCAAGGGCGAAATGGAACCAGTGAGACACGGGTCACCATCTACCCCTTTTCCCGCCATATCATACCCCTTACCCAACTAGACCTTATCAACAACAGATATAACTTAGCACTCACCGAGCCATTCTATTGCTACGACACTGATGGAGATGGAGTCTTTGATACGTTTGTAGACCCATCCCAAACTCTTACTGCAGTTCATGATACGCCAGTTGACTTCAATGATGATATTCTGTTTCTGATTTCGATTGGTGATGATTTTGTTCCTGAATTTTTTTGGAGCACAACGACCGATCTTATTTTCCCAATAGCTCATAGAATCGGTATCGTACAAAGCAGGATAGTCGACGATATAACTGAACAAGCAAAATTATATGTTACTGTTGATAAATATCAGTGGATTTACATAGAAATCGATGACCCGTACCCACTTTCCCCGGTCTTCATCACCACGACAGGCAGGGTTATTTCTGATGATAAGATTTGGAGGGAGCATCAAAAAATCTATGTGTTTGATGACCCAGAGACGAACTATGAATTTACCTTTTATGATATCTATCCGCCACTTACGGTTTCATTTTCCCCGACTGACGGCGGGATCATCGATAGCAATCAGCCAACGATAAAAATCTTTTTTAACATACCGGCAACGATTTCCGCTGCGACATTTAACCAGTGCAACGTAGCGTCTCAGTTGATACGTTTGGATGATAAAAGCTATATGTATACACCACCAGGATATCTAGATAATGGGACCTATTTTTTTGAAATTTTTGCACAGGCATCGCATGGAAGAAGCTCACTTAGCTCTTCAGCTGTTTATTTTTATTTTTCCTACGAGACACCACCGCAAAAAAGTTTTTTAGAAGAAAATTGGCTCTGGATACTCTTTGGGGCATCGATCGGTGCCATTGGAGGGATACTGATTTTTTTTAAGAAAAAGAACATCTCTATTGATGGGTTCATATTTTTGGGGAATAGAAAAATTATTCCTTTCTTTAAATCTGTTATCGTTGGACCGGTCAGTATCAGAATCCCAGAGGAGGGTTTTAGCAAAGCAGAATTCTACGTTGACGGCCGATTAAAACAGGAAGTGACCTCATTTCCAGCACTGTGGCAGTGGAATGAAAAAGCTTTTTTAAAGCATACGCTTGAAACAAAAGTGTACGATATCGAAGGAAACAGCATATCTAGTGGTGAGATGGAATTCTATATTTTTAACCTTTCAACAGAGAACAAACTTTAAACAAAAGAAGTTTCTTTTTTTAAATTTTCTTTTCCATTTCCAGATAGAAATGTCATACCCTCTTCAGTTAGCTCGATTTCATTAAAAGATACATAATGGAGTAATTCATGTTGAAGTAATTTACGGACGATATGCTCGAATTCGATTTTCGAAATATGGAGGATTACCGACGCAGTCTCTGCATCCATATCTCGTGACTGTAACATCTTAAGAAGCTCGATTTCTTTATCAGTAAGCATGACGTCCTCTTGATATTCACCGGAAGGATCTTCATATTCTTGAGTAAGATTTGTTATATACTGTTCAATGATTGTATCAAGGTTTAGTCTATCAAGTTCCTGTCCATCTTTGTTGTAAAGGATACAGGTTTGTTGTAAAGGATCGTATTTCCAGGATTCCACATTTTTCCAACTGTACCCAAGAAGGCTGACGTCATCCTGGTGTTCCATCCTAGTGCCATTCTTTCTCATTTGTGTTTGTTGTTTTCTCTTGCGGTGCTGTCTGTGCATATAACGTTGCTCTGTTTGTAGAAGCGCTAAGTCAACACCATAGTTACGAAGCTCAGTGACAATTTCATCTCCAGCTTGTTGCTTAAGTTCTTTTATGAAAAATAAACCTGTTTTTCCTACGAGATCCATGTAGACGATTCTAATTATCGCCTCAATTGCCATGCCGATTTGGGAAGTATCAACGGTATTTATTTCATCTGAGATGTTGATAATAACCTCCGAGTTTGTAAATTCAGGGCTTTCGAAATTTATATACCGTAAGAAATCGTAATTTTGCTCAAGTGTTTTGATTATAGCACCTATGACCGTAGAGGCGAAAGTTTGTGATGTTCGTCTGCTTGCAATAGAATAAAGTGTACGCAGTATACCACTAATAACTTCTGAGTTTTTGACATCAGTCATAGGTCATCACGCTTTGAAATCAACAATCATTTTATAGACGTACGGAAGTTGGATCACAAATCTGCTTCCTTTCCCAACCTCACTTTCCGCCCAAATAGTTCCATTATGTTTTTTTACAATTTCTTTGGATATGAACAAGCCTAGTCCAGTTCCTTCATTGTTACGATCTTCTCCAGTGTACGCTTGATAGAATTTCGTAAAAATTTTCTTTAATTCATCTTGTGAAATCCCAATCCCTGTATCCACAACGGAAATTTGTATATGGTTATTTTTCTTTTCAACATCTAAACCAATAAAACCACAATCGGTAAATTTAAGGGAGTTGTTAATAAGATATTTTAATACTTGCGATAAACGATTTTTATCGCCAATGATATGGGGAAGTGATGATGGGATAGTGACACGAAATTCTAGTTTTTTGTTCAGTATCGCCGGTCTCATATCTTCAATGATTTCGTTTAGAAATTCGACAGGATCTATTTTCTCCATATCAAACCGCATCGTATCGCTATCAAGACGCGCGACATCCAAGATGTCATTGACAAGTCGTAACAGTCTTTCCGCATTCCGCAGACTAATTTTCGCCCAATTCTTAATCTTCTCATTGCTCTCAGAATCATGAAGAATAAGATCCAGGTATCCTTTGATGGGTGTAACTGGTGAACGAAGCTCATGAGCAGCGATGTTCATAAACTCCGTCTTCAACCGTTCATTTTTCTTCAATTCATCTTCTATTTCCCTTCGTTGTGTGATATCACGGACTGTACAGACAACACCACCAAACTCCGTTTGCTTTGTTAATGGTGCGATGTTCGTTTCTATAGGGATTATATCACCATTACCAGCAACAAGTTCTAATTCGACATTCTCAATTTTATCGTTCTTTTCACGAACATCTATGAAAATCTGCTGGAAGAAATAGACTGAATCCTCAAGGAGATATTTTCGGAACGGTGTTGCTAGAATCTGACTTTTTCGCCTTCCGCATAATTTTTCAAACGAAGGATTCACATACGTTAGACGCCCAAGCGAATCTGTCGTAAACACGCCATCTGCAGATGTTTCGGCAAGGATACGATATTTCTCCTCTGATTTGATAAGTTCTTCGAAGACGTTTCTACGTTCAGTGATATCTTCAATAGCCCCTACGATAGAAACCAGTTCATTTTTTTCGTCAAAGATAGCGGTGCAGGTGTCACGCATCCACCGATATCCACGGGTTTTATGTTTAAAACGGTATTCAAACGATTGAACGGCATCCTGCTTTTCCTGATGGTCAGCAATGGTTTTTATATGTTGGGTCCACCGCGCAATATCCTCTGGATGGACAAGCTCCTCAATTTTCTTTAAGTTAAAGGATACCATTTCTTCGGGGGAGTACCCGATAATTTTTACTGACGAAGGGCTGACATAGTCGCATGTTCCTCTCTGTATATTCAACTGATAAATCATATCAAGAGAATTTTCCAATACAATCTGGAACCGCTGTTCACTTTCACTAAGTGCGGTGCCTTCCTTTGTACAGTGATTGCTATCAACATAGGACCCCATAATACAAATCGATTTTACCGATTTGTCACTAATCAAATTCGCAGAGAGTTGCACCTGAAATGCAGAGGAATCCTTTCGAACACCAGTAAGTTCCCCAATCCACTCTCCTTTGCAATGAAGCGCATCCATTATTTCAATGAATTGTTCTTTTCTTTTGAAGAATTGCACGAGATGTTTTCCGATTACCTCCTTTTTGTTTGAATATCCCCAAATACGAAGAAAAGAATCATTGACATACGTCAGATTTCCTTCATAGTCTAGGAAGGTAATTGCATGAAATGAAGAAGCAATTGCAGTGTCTTTTATCCACATGGCCTCTTCTCTTTTCTTTTGTTCAGTAATATCAAGGATGACAAGAAAATGCGAAGAGATGCCCTCATGGTCAGCTACTAAAGGAGAGATATAGACAACACCAACCCGCATCTCGCCATGTTTTGTAAGAGCAGTGATTTCAAAGGGCGTAATTTTTTTATGTAACTTTCTCTTCGAAAATATCTTTTTTAAAGTTTTTTTGGATTCTTTGGTGAGAAATGGTAAAGTTAAAAAATTTTCACCTTTTATTTCATTTGGTTGGTATGTACTCCATTCAGTGATTCCGTTATTTACATCTAAAACCATGCCATTGGTATCAAGCAAAATCAGTGTTTGAGGAAAAATGTCAAAAATGGTTCGGTAATTGCGTTGTTGTTCTATTAAAAACTCCTCTGTCTTTTTATTCTCAGTGATGTCTTTTGAAATGACTAAAACCGCACTCGTCTGAGACGTAGCTGTTTCTTTTATAGGATTTATACTTCGTACATACCACTTTCCATCTCTACAATAACTATCTGTTTGTGGCAAACCATGTTCAAATACCCAAGAATGCTTCTTTGTAAACTCCTTTGATTCATCGGAGGAATGAAAATCCTGATATGTTCTTCCTAGTACATCTCCACGAGAACGGTTCAGTCGTGATAAAAGCGCGTTATTAACCATAAGATACTGACAGTTTGAATCCAACAGATACATCGCATCATCAGCATATTGAACAAAGGAGTTTAGGCGCTGTTCTGCTTGTTTTTGTCCAGAAATGTCGTTGATAAGATAAAGATACCCGAGGTTTTTCCCATTGTTATTTTTCAAACCACAGAGGGAAACTGTAACATCTATGGTACCTTTGTTTTTCGCGAGTATCTGAGTTTCTATCTGATGTTGAAGTCCTGATTGATTTCTTCTTAAATGTTGCTCGATTCGTAACCATTCATCTGGCGAGTGGAGAGACGAAACCGACTGTAAATGAAGATCTGTTTCTGTTTTTCGTAGAAGTGTTTCTGTATAGGGATTCCATGAGATGATTCGTTTTTGTGTATCAAGAACAATAATAGCAAGTAAGCAGGTCTCAAATGCCGTTCGATAGATTATTTCCAGATGTTCTGGTTTTATTGTACCGCATTGCTCTGGGAGAGTTTTTAATAGCATCGTGGAATCATCCGAATTATGATGGACGACTTCATCGAATTTTTGCATATTTTGCTCATTGCAGGATGACCTGGCCTCAAGAATCCTAAGTCGTTCTTCTTCTCGCAATATTTTCACGATTTCTGGTTCGCTTGCCATGATTCCCATCCTAGGAGTATATTACGGTTTCTTTGCATCCCATGTTTTGTATTCCCACTGTAAACAAAAAATCCTAATGTATTCTTATGCTTTCAATATCTTATCAACTCTTTGTAAGAGGGTTTCCTTATCAAATGGTTTCATGATATAATCCGCTAACCCTTCATCAAGCAATACCTGTTTTCTTTTTTCAGATATATCCAAAACACTCATAAACGCGACTTTTATATCTTTGTTTTTCTTTTTAATACGGTTGAAAACATCCCAACCACTCATCCCAGGCATCATGATATCTAAAAGAACCAAATCCACCTTTTCCTTCTCAAGCCGCCGTAATGCTTCTTCACCACTGTAGGAGGGAACGACTATATAACCACCGAGTTCCAAAACGGTTCTTGTCAAATCAACGATATCTGGTTCGTTGTCGACAACCATAATTTTCTTCATGTTATAGCTTCCTCATCCATGTTCGTAAGTCTATTTTACCTATAAGAACATATCGTAAAATGTTTATTATAATTACTCTTTTTAAATTCAATTTTTTCAGACAGTATGTAAGAAAAAGAAAAGTATAAATTCTCATTTGTTATATGTTTCCGTATAAATTCTGATGGGTGCGCCATGAAGAAAAATGAAAATATCTTCATTTCCTTGGAGATAAAAAAGAATGCAGAGTCGAAAGGCTTGTTACTAAGTGTTCAATTTGACAGAAATGCTCCTAATTTTTTCCAAGAGAACGAGACGTTTACCTGGAGTCCAACCCACGATGAGCTCTATTTTATCAAAGAGGCTTTTGGACTCATGGGAGGAAATCAAGGTCAGTGGAAAGAAAAAGAGGAGCCACAAGAGGAGGAAGAGGCGGAGGAGGAGGAACCCAAAGACAGCGAGACTTCCTTTGGGATGGATACAACAGAGTATTCACATCGCTCTTCGGAAATACGGATTGCCCCATTACCAAACGATACGACTCTTGAGATAGAAGAGGATATGAAATCCTCCAATCAAAAAAATAAGGAAGAAGAGGAAAAAATCTTTATACAGGCTGATGAGAAAAAAATTGATGAAATTTTACACAGAAAAAAACAAGCAACAAAACAGCAGTTCAATACAGACCCAAATGCGAAGATAATGCTTGATAGGATGATGAAACAAAAAAAGAAAAAATAAACATTTTCATAGTTATCTCCCTATCGTGCAGAAGGAATTTTACCAGGAATATGAAATTCTTTACATTGCTTTGAGAAAGTCGCGTTTAGGTCGTTTATGTATTTTTCTCCCGGTGCGATATTACTTTTATATAAAATATCATATTTCGCAAGAAGATACGGATAATGCATTTTTATTAGATTTCTAAAATGCGTGTGTTGATCCCCTTTTAACTCTAAGTGTTTATGTAAGAGATATTGTGCATCGACATTGTGTGCTGCTTGGACGATGTGCCCTACCTCAGAATCGGTAATATATGGCAAAACTGGAATCATTGCAAGCCCAGCTTTTATACCCTGGGCGCGAAGTTTTTTAATTGTCTGAAGACGATCATCGGGGGAGGGGACATCTGGTTCAAAGATTCGAACAACCTGATCATTAAGAGAGGAGAAACTTATAGTCGCTAAGCACTCCAGGTCAGAGATAAGGGGTATATCTCGCAAAATTAGAGGAGATTTTGTTAGGATATGACATGAAAAATTATATTCCTTTAACGTCTTAAGAACAGTTTTTGTAAGGTTAAATCTTTTCTCGCTATTCTGATAGGGATCATGGACTGATCCTATAATAATCCGACCATTCTGTATCGTATCTAATTCTTTCTTTAATACATCTCTAATATTTTTTTTTATGTAGATTGTTTTCTCAAAGGAAGAATCGCAGTACTGACAACCAAATTCACAATTTTGATAGGGATCGACAGAGTAGTTACCTTCAAAAAGCGAATCGGTATGAGTAATTATTTTTACAATAGAGGTACAGTTGATGACTCTGTAGTCCATTCACATCTCCTTAGGCGCAGAGATGCCCAATAACTCCAAAGCGTTGTGAAGAACAATTTTTGTGGCATTTACAAGTGCAAGTCGCGAGGAACGAAGGTGTACATGTTTTTCAGAAAGCACAGGACAATCACGATAAAATTGGTTAAAAACAGAAGCAAGTTCATAGAGATAATTTGCGATGATATGTGGTTTGTAGTTCGTACATGCATCCTGAATGACAAGAGGGAATCGCGCAAGGTTTTTGATAAGAGATATCTCAGAATTATGGATTAATAACGAGGGTTCAACGGTATATTCTCCGATGGGTTCCTTTGAAAGGATACTACATGCTCTTGCATGGGAATATTGAACAAATGGAACTGCGTTTCCCTCAAAATTCAACGCATCCTCCCATGTAAAGACGATATCCTTTTCTGGCTGGACCTTTATAATATTGTATCGCAGAGAACCAATACCAATAAGCTCGGCGATGTTTCGCATCTGCGATTCTGTAAGTTCAGAACCTCGCCTTTTTTTAACCTCCTCGTATGCGTGTTCAATGCATTCATCGATGAGGTCGTCAAGATAGACTACTCGTCCTCTTCGTGTAGACATTTTACCGCCAGGTAATGAGACAAAGGCATAAAAAACGACTACTGGAAGAATCCTGACGTTCAAAAGCGTAAGTGCGACGTTGACTTGTTTTGATTCTAATTTATGATCTTCTCCGAGAACATTTATGAGGATGTCAGCCTGTTGTGCTTTCCATTGATGATAGGCGATATCTCGTGTTGCGTAAAGAGTGGTGCCATCGCTCCTTAAAAAGAAAAATTTCGTATTTCTCCCATGTATCCCAAAAGGTTCCATATCCAAATAGAGTGCTGCATCCTGTTCACTGCAATATGGCGTCTGTTGTAATCCATGGATAACGCGGTCGACGCTTTTATCGTATACAAATGTTGATTCAGGAATGAAAGTATCGATGTGGATGTTGATACGCCGAAGGCTTTCTTTTATACCTTCTAATACGGGTGCGTAGCACTCATGAATCGTTTCAATGGTTTTATGATCACCTTGTTCTAATTTTTTTACCGTCTCGCTTATCTGTTCAGCAATCCCAGGTTCTGATTCCATTTTTTCATTTGCTATTTGATAATATCCGACCATTTTATGATCTGCTTTCGTCGTATCTGAGGCAGGGAGGTCTTTTTGTTTTAGATTATTGACACCCCAAGCGAGGATTGCTACCTGTTTTCCCATATCATCAAGATAGAATTGTGACTCAACATCATATCCGGCAGCTTTGAAGATACGTACAAGA
>MUGE01000033.1:0-8788 GCA_002900545.1 Thermoplasmata archaeon M11B2D
CTAAAATAGAATGGGCTGAGCGATTACAGAAATTAACACCACCAAAGGAACATTGGACACCGGTTGATACAGCGTTACATACACCAAAGACGTTTTTTATTAATTATTCAAAAACACAGCAGCAGCTGTTTGCCGCGATCCGTCATTCGTTTCAGCATCATTATCAGAATAACTTCTTGTATCATAGGGTCTGCGAGACGAATGGAGTCACCCCTGAGAACATCAAATCATCAGAGGATGTGAAGAAGATACCACTCCTGCCCGATGCGTTTTTCAAGAACTACCCGGACGGGGGAGGGTTTTTACACTGGTTGAAAA
This sequence comes from Thermoplasmata archaeon M11B2D, assembly GCA_002900545.1. Classification (GTDB taxonomy): domain Archaea; phylum Thermoplasmatota; class E2; order DHVEG-1; family DHVEG-1; genus SM1-50. Next base: position 319 of record MUGE01000033.1, read on the forward strand.
CCATTTTCACCGGGTCTCTTCCTAAACCGATGTTCAGAAGTCACAACCCCTCGTATGACGAGGTCATCGAGGAGTTCAACAAGAAAGGCACCAGTATCATGTTTACGAGTGGTACTGGTGGTCGTTTTAGCTTCATCCCCCGTGATACCCGGTCCTGGAACCGAGTGAAATACAGTGCGATGAAAAGCGTTATAGAACTGATGGATTACAATCCAAATGACCAGGTCATCTTGCTTATCCCTGACCCGCGACAGACGAATCTGACGATTGCAAGTCTCTTTGGGATTGCTTATGATTTGTACGATCCATCAAACATCCATGTCGCGCTTGATATGAAAATCACCACGCAGTTTCTGCGGATGCAGCGGGATGAGACTATTGGCATCTCAGAGAAAATAAAGGCAAAAGCGTTGTCGAAGATCAGCCCTCTTGTGCAGCGGTCCTCTGACTTGCGTGTCATTCATTTATTTGAGCAGTTTGAGCAATCAGGGAAACGGGTGAATATCGCTGGTCCGCCATTCTGGCTTGATCGTATCTTGGAACGGATGAAAAAAGAGGGAAAGACTGTTCGTCTGCCTGACAGTCAGATCCTTACTGGCGGTGGATGGAAGGCAGAGGAGAGCAAACGGCTTCCTGAGGAAGCATTCCGTGAGAAGGTCGAGGAGATCCTTGGAATCCCTCAGGAGCGATATCATGATGTGTACGCGATGTCTGAGTGCAGCTCGGTGTTTCTGAGCTGTGAAGGGCATTACAAGCATATTCCTCCAGTGATCATCCCCTTGGTCCTTGATGATGACCTCAACCCGCTGGGGTACGAGCAGGTTGGGCGTTTTGCCTTTATCGATCCCTTACCGGAAAGCTACCCAGGTTTTATCATCACGGGCGATAAGGTAAAGATCCTTGAGCGTTGCCCGAAATGCAGTCGGGAAGGCCCCGTGTTGGATGTCGAGGTTACGCGGATGCCTGGGTTTGAGGGACGTGGCTGTGCAGCGATTATGGCTGAGTTGATGCAAAAGGAGGGTGAGGAACATACTGCGCTTCCCGTCGGATGAATGGATCCATACCTTTAAAGAGGAGCTGAACAAGAATAAAACGTATCAGGAGGTGGCTAAGGACTGGGAAGGTGATTTTCTGTTTGTAATCACCCCTGATGAGGAGTTGAAAGACGAAGTCGTGTTTTACATTGATCTGTGGCATGGGAGATGCAGGAATGCGTATCTGGTCAAGGGTGCAAAACAAGCTAAGTTCGTGTTCAAAGGACCATATTCGAACTGGAAGAAAGTCATCCGCAAGGAGCTAGATCCGATCCGTGGCTTGATCAGAGGGTTGTTCACTGTGGATGGCGACTCCCGGGTGATCCTGGATCAAGCGAAAGCCGCCCAAGAGCTGGTGAACACCGCAAGTACCATCCCTGTTGTTTTCTAAAAGGATAGCCTATGGGACAAACGGTTGACTGTTTCTTCTGGGATTCTGGTATACAATTTGATACGAAGCTTTCATTTATTACGGAAGATATCGGCAATGGTATTCTGCTTCGCAAACCCGTGTTTACTGTTGAGACTCTTGCGAAAATCATCGACAGGATCAAGACCGCTCGGAAGGAGTATCTCCGTACGCATGACATTCCGGCGGTGCTTGAGGTAATCGATACGGTCAATGGATTATGGCGAGATCCTTCGTATCATGGGAGGAAGACCGTCCGGGACGTTTTACCGACGGTGACTGGGTTTTCTATTGAGATGATCGAGGACTGGGGTTTTGAGTATTTTTTCGATATCCTAAGAAAGGAGAACCTCCCGCTTGCCGGTAAGCTTCAGGCGAAGAACTACCAAACGTTTTCCCCCTGCGGTGATGGGCTGGTGAAGGCGTATGGAACACCGCGTGTCACGCATTCGAATTACGAACCTGAGGTGATTGGTCATATCTGCGCTGGCAACATCCTTGGCCTTGCCGCTTTTGAGATGGTGATGGACAAGTTGGTTGATGCTGCGACCTGGGTGAAGGTGCCTACCGAGGAGCCGGTGTTTGGCGCCTTGTATGCGAAATCAATCGAGGAGGTTGATCCGGAGCTTGCGCATAGCATCGCGGTGCTTCCGTTTGGCAGTGAGAATTCATTTGTGCAGGAGTTCCTTTTTTCACAATCAGACTTGGTGCGTGCGACCGGTGGGGAGCAGGCTCGCAGGAGTCTAACGGAGCTAGCGGAGAAGCATCGGATTCCTCTTGCAGGTCATTGGCATAAGTTCAGTTTTATGGTGATCGCCCGTGAGTTTTTAACCAAACAAGCCTCTGAGATTGCGGAGCTTGCCTCCCTTGATGTGTGTGCATGGGATCAACAAGGGTGTTTCTCGCCGCAGGAAATCTATGTGGAAATCGGTGGGGGTGTATCACCTAAGGAGTTTGCGGGGTTGCTTGCGGTGGAGATGGAGAAAACAACGCATGCGCTTCCGAAGGGGACGAACTCTGGTAAGATGCAGGTGCTTGATGGGTACTATCAGTATTTCACAAAGCAGACCATGGGGGAGCCAGTGATGTTATTCCCTTCGAAGAATCATCAGTGGCTGGTGATCTATGATGAGAGGAACCAGAGCTGTGAGCCGTCTCCACTCTATCGGGTCATCCGGGTTAAACCCATAGTTGATATTAGGGATCTTCCCGAGCGGGTGAGACCGCTTGGGTCATTTCTGCAGACTGTGGGTGTTGCAATCCCGCAGGACCGATTGCTTGTGTTTGCTGATGCGATGGGGCATGTGGGAGTGACAAACATTCGGACGGTCAGCGGGATGACGCTACAGAAGGCCTGGGAGCCTTGGGATGGGCGGTTTCCCTTGCAGGAGCTTTTTGAGCATGACGGAGTCCACTGGATCAGTATCGATACAAAAGACGTAGATATGGAGATACAAAACGCTCTTAAACGGAAACGAACAATTGTATCCAAAAAACTTTCATAGAAGAAGAATTAAACAGATCGCTAGCATCTCTCGTGGAATCGTAAATGTTTAAGAAGATTTATTGTTTGTTGGAAACATACTTCTCGGGGTTCGCATCAAATGTTCGTTTGCATCCTGGTGCGCAGAAGTAATAGGTCTTCCCTTTATAGATACTGGTAAATTTCGCTGTTTTCTCATCAACGGTCATTTGACAAATGGGATCAATCGCCATGAATACTCACCTCCTTTGCCGGCGGCACATATCTCTTCAAAAGCAATGATAGGGACACGACCGTCACCGAACTAAGCGCCATGGCAAGCCCAGCGAACTCCGGTCGAAAGGTTATCCCTAAAAACGGATAGAGCACCCCGGCAGCAACCGGGATGAGTGCGGTGTTATAAGCAAACGCCCAGAACAGATTCTGCTTGATCCGCGCCATTACTTTTCTGCTCAGCTGCACCGCAGCAACGCAGTCCAACAGATCGCTTTTCACAAGCACGATTTCCCCGCTCTCAATTGCGACATCAGTACCACTCCCAATCGCGATACCTACATCAGCCTGGGCAAGCGCGGGTGCATCATTAATTCCGTCACCGACAAATGCGACCACCTCACCATCTGCCTGTAGTTTCTTTACCTCCTGAGCCTTGTCCTGCGGGAGAATCTCAGCACGCACTATATCGATACCGATTTGCTGTGCAACTGCCTGCGCGGTCTTTGCGTTATCTCCAGTAATCATCACCAACCGCAGCCTCATCTTCTTGAGCTGCTGCATCGACACCAGTGTCGTATCCTTGACCACATCAGCAATGCCAACAAGACCCACAAGCCGCTGATCAAACGCAACAAACATCACGGATTTTCCCTGGACCTCCAACCCACCAAGCACCTCCTCGACCTTTGTTGGTACGACGATGCCTTGTTCTTTGAAAAGAAGACGATTCCCTATGACAACAACGGTACCATCCACGATCGCCTGCACGCCTTTTCCAGCAAATGTGTCAAAACCACTTGAATCCTTAAGGGAAATATCTTGTTCTTTGGCTTTGCGAACAATCGCCTCGGCAAGCGGATGCAAGGAGTTGGTCTCCACACTTGCCGCCATCTCCAATACAACTCTGTTCTCCGTCTCAACCCCAACAATATCGGTGACCTCTGGTTTCCCTTTTGTCAGCGTCCCAGTCTTATCAAACACCATGGTCGTGATCCGCTCAGAAATCTCCAAAGCCTCCCCGTTTTTGATAAGTACCCCCAGTTCAGCGCCACGACCAATCCCCACCGTGACCGCGGTAGGGGTTGCAAGACCTAGTGCGCATGGACATGCAATCACCAGCACAGAGATTAATGCGGTCAGACTAAAAAGCAGTGTCTCCTCAAGCAAAAAATACCAAGCGAAAAATGATACTGTCGCGATTATTAGCACCACAGGAATGAAATAACTGACCGCGGTATCAGCAATACGCTGCACTGCAGGCCGAGATCCTTGCGCCTCCTCCACCAGCTTAATGATCTGTGCAAGCAACGTGTCCTTCCCAATCTTCGTGGCCTTCACCTGCAGTACGCTATTCGTATTCAGAGTACCTCCGATCACTGTACTGCCCGGGGTTTTTGAGACAGGCAAAGGCTCCCCAGTCACCATCGATTCATCAATGTAACTTTCTCCATGTATGACAACACCATCGACCGGGATCTTCCCCCCTGGTTTTACCACCACCACATCATCAACCCCGACCTCCTCAATAGACATCTCAACTTCTTGTTCCCCCCGGACAACCAGCGCGGTTTTCACCTGAAGTGCAGCTAATTTTTTGATAGCTTCAGAGGTTTTACCTTTGGCTTTCGCCTCTAGATATCGCCCCAGCGTCAAAAACGTCGCAAGAAACACCGCGGTCTCATAAAACATAAACTCATGGGTCAATACGAGATGAAACGTCCCCAGGACACTTGCAAAAAACGCAACCCCAATCCCCATGGAATACATGACGTCCATGGTAAGATTCCTCTTCAGAATCGCGTGATACCCTGCAGAGAATATTGGATAGCTGATATAAATGAACGTTGGTGTCGAAAGAACCAATGACAAGTACGAAACCTGTTCCATCGAAAGACCGGGATGAACATACATCAGAACCATCAAGGGAACTCCCACGAGAAAGCCGATATAAATTCTGATCCGTCTAGCTCGAAGGTCTTTATCCAAGACCTTCTGCGCAAGATTCTCCTCGCCTTGCACTCCAAGATACTGATACCCTGCCTTCTCCACGGCTTTTTTCATGTCAGCAAGGCTAACCATCCGTTGATTATACACAACAGAAGCTTTCTCTGTCGCAAGATTCACAGACACCCGCACGACACCATCTAACCCCGATAAAGCAGAAGTAACGGTTTTTTCACAGGACGCACATGTCATCCCACCAATCTTAAGAATTACTTTCTCATTGACGGTCCCATATCCACCATCGCTGACGGCTTTATCCAAATCACGAAGTGTTATCTTCGTTGGATCGTATTCTACAGAGGCAAGTTCACTACCTAGATTTACCTGCGCCTTTGACACACCAGGGAGACTTGCAAGGGACTTCTCAATGGTCGACGAGCACGTCGCACACGTCATCCCCGAAATCTTCATCTCTGCTTTTTTCTTTCCATGGGCCATGAAAAAACTCCTTGTACTCTCATGAATGATACCGAAGTTATGATATAAAAAATAGAGGGTGAGTTGTTTAAAGGAAAAAAATTATTTGAACAGACAGCCGTACCCTCTCGTAAATGCCACATCCCACCCGCATTCGAACTGCAACAGCAAATGATCTCGAAAGAATCGTTGAACTGGAGAACCTGTGTTTCCCAAAAGAACATGCGTACAGTCGACGACAGCTTCGCTACCTGCTTACCAAAGCAAACAGCACCGTCTTTGTTGAAACAAGTAAGAAAGTTATACGAGGGTTTCTCGTTATTCTTTATAGGGAAGGAACCACGGTCGCCGGTATTGAAACCATCAACGTAGACCCTGCACATCAAAAAAAAGGAATAGGACAATGTCTCCTCAACTCAGCAGAAGAGCATCTCAGGAAAAAAGGGATCCGAAAAATCAGACTTGAGGTCGCTATCACCAACCAGGCAGCAATAATACTCTACGAACATGCAGGGTTTCAAAAAATTGAACTGCTCAGACATTACTATCATTATTACCATGAGGGATCTCGTGATGCGTATAGGATGGTTAAGGAGCTACGGTGACGGGATGTTCCTGCCATTGTTCGGTTTGTACCCAAACACCATTCCGTAATGTACAATACCCGCTGGTGTACTGTTCAAGAATTCGTAGTAATCCCATACGAAATGATGCTGGATACAACCCAGGATCACACGTCGATGGATGAACATGGATTTTCTCAACGTGGTCAACACAGGATGATTTCGGCACAGAACCTTTTTGTTTCAGTAAGAAAAACGAGTGGTTCTTCTCATCCTGATCAAGACTTAAAGACGCGGCTCCTATATTTTTATAAAACAGATCTATATGTTTTCGTTGGTACTTCATAAGTGTTGGGTCCGTTCCTTTTGCTAACAGGTACAAGAGGATTCCCAAGCACTTTAAACATTGACCACAGGGATATACAATGCTATTTTTAATATGGCAGGAATGACAGGATCGTTGTTGCTTAGCAAGGGCAGGATACCGACTGACCAGGATGTGCTGACCAACAAGACCAGAGATATTGCGTAGCGCGGACCACTGTGACAATCCAGGAATCCGTGTCCTGTACCAGTGGTTCATCCGTAGGTCAAAATCCTGATGCTGATCATACAACCCATAGTAATGCGGTATTCCTTTGTATTGAATCGCAGAGCGGAAATCATCAAACTCGCTGCCTAATAACAAATGCGAAATTCCCTGGTTGATAAAAATCGGCAGTACGCTAAATACATAGAACGGAAAGATGCACAATCGTATCGGGTAGGTATCGTCCCATTTCTTTCGATGATCGGGACGTATGATTCGCAGATGATCAAGCATAAAGCCATAAAACCGGTCGACGTTCGTCCACACACGTTGCGTATTTGGATCTGTTTTTTTATGATACCTATATGCGGTAAGTGCGGTCTTCCAATGACCGCCGCTTTCGTTCATATATAAGGGGTACACCGTTGAGCCAAGTTCTGTGAGCAATCCATACGTTAACAGACTGTCTTTTCCTCCGCTTGAGAGGACACCCGATTTCAAGGGATTCAATCTAGTGCTGATTGACGTGTCCGCGGTGATTTGTGTGGGCTTAATCATTGCAGTTGGGTCGCCATCATGTGGTAGTATTGTTTCCGGATCTGGTAAAAACTCTTCGAGGATGTATGGGTTGGTACCTCGTGCGATTTTGTTAACGAAAATCTCACGACTAAAGATCAGATTAAAATCGGTAAGCAATTGGAAATCAGCTTTACTTACCGGGAAATCCAATTGGATTTTCTTAGAAAAAAGACCATAGTTGAGCAATGGCATGCAAAACGCGAGTCGAAGTAGTGCTATATGCTGCTGAGAAAGTCGGTCTGGATACTTGTTGAGAAGTGTGAAACAATGCGTTGTCTGATTCAGTGTGTGTATGATGACCTCTGTTTTGGCTGTGTTTTTTTCAATTGTGGGGTCGGAAAGAGAAATCGATGAGAGACACACAAGTTTATTTCGTTGGATGGTTCATCGCCTCCAACGCATCGACAAGGTTAGCGACGCCTTCTGTGAGTGGATCTGAGACGGGTACCTGGAACATCTGTTGATATGTATTCTTAAATGATATGATATCGGTTTTGCTCATATGTTCATGGTTAATCCCGATGCCGATGAGTTGTTTTTCTGTGAGAAGTGTAGCGATGTTGACGACACGTTGCGGGTCTGGCATCGGATAGGAGAAAAAACCGTCAAGATGCGGTCGCTTTGGTGCATCAACCAGAATGAACCCATGGACCTGCCCTGCTGTTAAAATCTCAAAGCCGCCAGGGAAGAACGGATGTACTAGACTTCCTTGTCCTTCGATAATCATGAACTCCGGGTGCAGATTCTTCCATGAATCGAGGACCGCACCTTCGATTCCCCCAGAGACGAAATCATTGATCATCGCATCAAGGACCACACCATGTGGCCAGCCTTGCAGCCAACCTGTTTGACCCGTGAAAATCATATCAGCGGTCCGTCCTCTTTTGTGCAGTTCCTCGACAAGTAATACTGCTAGGGTTCGTTTCCCTATCGCAGAATCTGTACCAACAAGTGCGATTCTTAAAGAGGGGATTTTTGTGATATCACCGGTGTAGAATCGTTTGTAGTCACGGAAGATTTTACGCACGTCTGTAATCGTGCAATGATGTTGTTTTGCCTGTTGTATATATCGTGGGTCATCTGAAAGAAACTGATGAAGGCCAGAGACGACATTCAATCCTTTAGACAACGCCCAATCTACTGCTTTATCATATCCTTTTGGCAGCAAACCACCCTCTGAAACTGCACCGATGATGAATGTATCTGGGTGTGTCTTAGTGAAAGCATCCTCAAGGT
>MUGE01000034.1:0-10841 GCA_002900545.1 Thermoplasmata archaeon M11B2D
TTGCTGGCTCAATATCATTCCAGGGAAGCTTACAGAGTCCGTTGAGACCAAACCACGTACGCCACATCGGGAAATAATGCAATGCCTCTGCTTTCTTCTGAAACGTCGGGATTGCATTATTCACCATATCCATAAATATCCGCCATGCTTCATCATGCTGCGGTCCCTTTAACGTTAGTCCATATCCTCCTTGCATCGCCAGGGATTCTTTTGTCACATATTCAGAGAATTCCAGACCTTTGCTTTCCATGCCTGTGTCTTCGATAAGCTGTTTTTCCCCCCATCCGTTCTGAGAAATCCAGTCTTTCATGCGTCTCACACCATTGGCTGCCACTGTTAAAAACGTACTAGGGTCTCCTCGTGCGATACGATGAAGCAGCTCAAGGACTGCATCTGCATTTCCAAAACACAGCTCTAGGCCATCACAGCGCTCCTTGTTTAAAATACCATATTCGTACATCTCCATATAAAACGCAATAGCGGTTCCTGTTGAGATAGTATCAATCCCATAGGTATCGCAGTAGAAATTGAACTCAAGGACCCACAACGGGTCCCAGATACTCATGTTAGAGCAAGCGCCAATCGTTTCGTACTCTGGACCATCAACAGTGACTTTCTCACCTTTATAAGGTCCGGTCATCACGGTGTATCCATCAACGGTTTTTGCACATGCAAGGGTGCATCCATGCCAGCATCCATCTGGGATAATTTTTGTAAACAGCTCATAGAACTTCGGAGAATAGATCTTCGATGCCTTTGGGAAACTCCCAAAACGATAATTCTCAGTTGGCAGCAGGTCATATGCATCCATTATTTCGACGAGATGGCCGGTCCCCACGGCACGCATGTTACACTGATATCGATCAAGGTTTCGGATTTCCCGGTGCAATTTTGTGCCGATTCTTGCAAGGTTTACCGGATCAGCAGGATGATTGGAGATGCCATCGAATCGTTTTACCTTTACGACAAGTGCCTTGATGTTCTTGTCTCGTAATACTGTTCCAAGACCCCCTCGTCCCGCTTGTTTAATTCGGGGAACCTTACGTCGGATATCATAAAACGAGAAATTCAGACACCCCCAGTAACTGTGTTCTGCAGCCTGTCCAGATGAGACTACCGAGACCTTTTGCCGTGATTTATCGGTATTTTCTGAAGCGTACATCTTGGTAAGTTGTTCACTAAGCAAATGTGTGTTTGTTTCCTCATATGGTGCAGTTTCAATTGAAACAGTTTCTTTTTCACCATCGATGACTATGACTACATCTTCCTTTGCTTTCCCCTGGATCTCCAGTGCATCAAAACCAGCGAATTTCAGATACGGGCCGAAGAATCCACCAACATTACAATCACAAATAATATTCGTGGATGGTGAAACGCTCAAACAGAGGGATTTTCCAGATCCTGCATATTGAGTGGTTCCACAGAGTGGACCGGTTGTGATCAGCAGCTCGTTTTCCTCACTATTCCACCGTGTGGTTGGTTGAAGGGAATCCCAGAGGAGTTTTAGTCCAAATCCCCTACCACCAGTAAACTTTTTTTTCATCTCCTCAGACACAGGTTTTTCTTTCATAACTCCGGTAGTAAGGTTCACGTACAAAGTCCGATTCGCATACCCCTTAATCACCTCACCTCTCTTATATGAAAAAGTGGTAAGCACCGTATGCGCAGACCGAATCTTATCCAAATCCCACGTATGATGTGTGTTCCCTGTTTTGTATTCCTCGATTGCTATCTGTCCTTCTACCATATTACGCTCCTTGTTTATGATATACGACTTGTATGATGTTAGCAATTTTTACCTCAACAAGTTCCAATGCCTTTTCTGGGCATGCACGTACACAAGACCCGCAGGAGATACATTTAAATGGTTCTATCCGGACGTCTGCCTTACGCATCGCACCAATCGGACAGAACCCAACACAGGCTTGACAGCCAATGCAACTATCTTTATCTAGCCATACTATGCCGTTTTTCCGTCGTGTCAATGCACCTACCGGGCACATATCTAAGCATAAACCGCGTTGATCACATACATGCATCGTATATCCTTTGTCTGTTTTTTTGATGCGGATCGCTGATTTCTCACCGCCCTCCTTTGTCTTGAAATGCACCTGAGAGCATGCTTTTTCGCATTCAAGGCACCCGGTGCAAATCTCTGCATGGAACTTCAGAATTTTGACGGTTTTTTGATGGTCCATGGATAATAACTCTAAATACCTATGATAAGCCAATGACAAAAATCCAGCAGAATAAGGAGATGCCGATGGTGATCGGGTAATAGAGACGCTCTTGTATCCTTAAATGAAGTTCTTGGATGGTAAATACTGCCGGGACTGTAGCAACTCCAAGGAGTGCAGCAAACAGTCCACTTGCAAGAATTTGCGGGATGAAGACGATAAGGTTCTCAAGGTAGAATCCTGCAGAGGACAACAATGGGGTCAAAAATTGGGTGATGATATATCCACCGACATAGACTAGATAAGCAGAGGTGATACCAAGGCTTGCTTGGATGGTACGTGAAGGGGTTTTGTTCAGGTCAAGTGAAAAACCAGTCCAGATAAGATCAAAAAGAAGCCCTTCGGCCATGATAGCAATCGCAGAACAAATAAAACATCCACCAAAAGGATTCAAGAATCGTAGCGTTCCTGCGACGAGTCCGATTCCTGCCTGCATTCCTGGCTGTCTGAATGTTGTTCTACTTACTGTCATCAGACCAATGGCAAAGATTCCAGTCATAATGACACCAGCGGGAAGATTGACATCACGAAGCATTGACCCGATGATGCATTCAGCAAAACCCCAAAGGGACCCAAAGACAATAATCCCTACGATGAATCTCCTGTCTGTTCTCATATGTTATTTCACCTCAATTTCAATAATATCTTTTACATGGAATGCTTTTGGTAAATCAGAGAAGAACGATTCACGTTCTTTTGTCAGTAACCCGTTTTTCATGTTTTCCCAAGTCACCGTCTTTTCGTACCCGTCTCCCCCTCTGAGTGTGTATGTATGTTGTTCAGGATATGAAACCCCGATTTTCATTATAAGATCATCTAACGCGATGCCAGTTGAATCAGTATCATTAAATACTCGTGGTTTTGTAAAAGAAAACAGTTGATCGATAGTGTAGTGTTGACCATTCACCAGTAGTGTTTTGGTCGTTGTTTGTGATGCGTACACATACAGCGAGGAGGTACTAGCAATAACGAGTATCAGCAGCGCGAATATTGGGAGCAATCGGTCCTTCCCCATAGGCGTCGATTGGATGCATGCAAAGATAGATATTTAATTATTATGGGACAATTTCTTTCATAAATAATGTCGTGTCACTAGTAAGCCTGTCTCGCGTATTTTCGATGCGTATTTTCTAAGTAGTTCTTCATCCTTAGGACGCCATTGGATCCGTTCAAGCATCGCATACGCTATCTCTGCATTGATATTCTCTATGTTCCATCTCGCTGATTTCCGGTACCAGTCGAGAAAATATTGACAAAGCTGGAATTTTTCATCGGTAAACATCGGGTCTGTGCTAAGCAAGGATACACAAAGGGTCGCAATATCCTCACTTGGTGTGCCGATGCGAGATTCCTCAAAATCAACGCCCCAGACCTGATTCTTACTCAGAATAAAATTTCTCAAAGTTGCATCTCCTCGAATCCGAAAACCATCCTCTGTTTTAAAAAACGCATGGAATCGTACGAACCAGTCTACAAGCAGGTGGACGAGCTTTTCTTTCTCCTCCAAGGTAACACCTAAATCGTTTATGATATCGCAGATGTTTTTTCCCATGATATAACTCATAACCAGAACGTTATTTTCTGTGTCCTTCGTTATGGGGGAGGGCATAGGAACATCAGAAAACCCTTTCTTTAACACACCGTATTCGATGTCCAGGTTTTGTCGTAATCCAGGGACAAACCATTTCAGAATCTGGGGATGACCCTCTGATATGACATAGGCAACAGTGTTTTTTTTGCCCTCAAACCTTTTTTGGAGCAACACAGTTTTGTATCTCTCTGCATTATCAATAAGTTCTTGTATGTCCTTCATAGTACAGAAAAGAGAATGTCAAAGAACAAGAAATAGCTTGCGATGATGGTTCACGGGTTTCATTCAAGATATGATACCTATGTTTTATTCTGTGATGATTCGGATGGAGATGACCTTTTTTCGCCAAAGAGAGGCTTTCGTTATAGATCCTTGTTCGTCAACGAACACAATCTTTAACTTTCCATCATCGGATTCGTTAAAAAGGTTCCCCTCGTATTGATAGGCAAGCATCATGGTCATATTCCCTTTTCCAATCGGATTTGGGTCTGATGCGTTCTCTGGGTCATAGATATTGACGGTTCCCTGAATGGTCGTATAATTATACATTAGGGTCCCGTCCTCTGAGGTCACGATGAGACTATATAAAATAGGAATTGGTTGCAGGGTGTCTATGAGTGTGCTAATGTTGACGCCTGTATAGTTTCCAACCCCTTTAATGATGCCGGATTCCGTTCGATATCCACCTTTGGCAGTATAGGTGTCTAACCCAACAAGGTCTGCAAAGCTGAAGTTCTTTTGATTTTCGTCGTAAATAAGGTTAAGGATTGAAGGAGCCGTCTTCTTCGCTGTGTCATTCTCTAACGTGGTTTCTGTTTGTTTTGGTAGATTGACGTATACAAGAACCGCTATGGAGCAGATGATTACGATTGCGACTGCTGCGCTGAGAATTTTATTCCAATTCCTTGGCATGGGTAACCACAACCAATCCGCTTTTTTTAAACATTTCCTCCACAATCAGCATTTTTCATTGGTCGTGCGGTAAGGTAAACCCCTGAGAGGATAATGCCGCCACCTACAATGGTATACAGAGATGGCTCCTGATGAATCCATGGGATCGCATATGCGAGTAATGATGATCCAATCGGTTCCCCAAGTAGCGCTACTGACATAACTGATGCGCGGATGTACCCCAAAGACCAGTTATAGAGTGTATGACCAAAGATTCCGGAGATAACCGCCATAAGCAGGATAATAGCGTAGTCAGAGACAACGAGATTGTACACTGGAGCATTAAGCGCAAGGCAAATTAAAAACAAGGTGATTGTCCCAACCGAATAGACAATAAGCACGTACGTCACGGTTGAAATCGTTCTTCGAAGCATCCGTCCACCCAAAATATACAGACCTGCGGCAATCCCTCCAAGTAATGCCAAGATGTTGCCATTAAGGCTATCAAGGCCAAATGCAGCGAATCCGTAGTTCCCAAAGACGAGTACTCCGACACCGGCAAGTGATATGGCGATTCCTAGGGCGTTTACTAACGAGAGTTTTTCTTTCAGGAAGTAAAACGAGACTGGTGCGACAAGCATGGGATGGGCGGTGACGAGGATTACAGAACTAGCAACTGAGGTCATCGTTAGTGAAGTAATCCAAAATGAAAAATGTGCCGCAAGGATTACACCAATGAGAATCAGGATAAACAAGGTTTTTTTGGGAAGCGTGCGTATTTCATCGCGTAATTCTTTTCGAATGAATAGAAGCGGGACAAGAAGCAGTGTTGTAAATAACAGTCGATAGAATGCGATGCTTAACGGAGGAGCCTCGCAGGAGAGGATAAAGATGGATGCAAAGGATACTGAGATGATAGAAACGACAAGGCCAACAGCGTGTTTTTTCATGCCACGGGGGTAACCAACTGCAATGCTATTTCGTTTTCTCTTAGTTATATTGAAGTTGCGAACGGGTTTTTATACTTCATCAACAGGACTACTGTGAAAAGGAGTGATAACGTTCCAAGGAGTACAAACGGCATCCAAATCCCTGCAAGGTCAGAAAGCACACCACTGAGGAACAAAAGAACGGTCCCTCCGCCGGTCTGAAACATGAACGTCAACCCAAACGTCCATCCTTCTACAGACTCATGTGTTACCTCTGAAACAAATGACATTAAAGCTGGATAAGTCATAAACACAGCAATTCCTAGGAGAATCATAACAATAATGAGGAGAATGATATTGGTGAAGACCGCAAGGGACAAAGTAAGGATTCCAATACTTAGGTAGGAGATTAGAAGCAGTTTTTTACGACGGATGAAGACTCTGATTCTCCCATATGATAGGGAGGTAATGCTTCCGATGCCTGCCCAAAGCGCAACTAAGGAACCAATGATTGAAAGGGACAGCGGGGTGCGATCGGTGAGTAGCAAGGGGAAATACGTGATAATGATGCCCCAGGATGCGCCACTGATGATAAAAGCAGGTATGAGAAGCCGTATTGCTTTTATTCGCGTGAACGCATCAGCGGCCATCTGCCATGGCGTATGGTTCTTTAGTTCTTTGGGAACGATGACGAGTTCTTTGTTCAACTTGCGGGTAAGCAGGAGACTTGCTCCAAGACCAATAATGCAGATAGTTGCCCAGGCGTAGAGGGGGACAGTCCAATGGGTCAGTTGTGTGATCGTAAGTGTGGTAAGCAAAGCAAGAAATGCTCCAAAATCTGACAACCCGCTCTGGATTCCCATCGCCCAGTCTAAATTTCCCTTTTTGTACGTCCGTGAAATCCATCCGATACCAATTGGATGGAAAAACGATGTGGCAAACCTCATAAAAAAGATGAAGAGAAGAAGGCTAAGAAATCCGTTGCTGACGGTCAGAAGTATTAATGAGAGGCTCGTTAGTAGCAGACCAGAAAGAAGAAAGGAATTGACGTTCTTTCCGTCAGCGATTCTCCCTAGAAAAAGTTGAGCGATGAGTGTGATAAACAGACCTCCACCAGTGATAATCCCGACTTGCGTGTAGCTTAACTCAAACAATCCCTTGAAAATGGGGAAGAGAATTGAGACGACCGCAACCGATGCGTCGTTAATAGCATGGATGAGACTGACCGCGGAAAGGATCGTTCCCTGTTGTGACATGGTTTAAGAGGGTGATAAAGACTCTTTTAGTTATATTTTTTGCTATTATCCAGAGGGATAAAGTCTAAACGATCCTACCAGTTATTGATACATATGTCAGTACCAGCGATTTTTGGACTTTACGGCGATTCAGATGCAGGTAAAACAACCCTTCTGGTTGACCTTGTTTCACAATTTTCGAAAGAAGGATACTTGATAGCAACTATAAAACAAACCAAGAAAAAAATATCTATGGACACGAAAAATAAGGACACCTGGCGACATCATCACGCTGGTGCTGGTCTTGTTGTATTCT
This sequence comes from Thermoplasmata archaeon M11B2D, assembly GCA_002900545.1. Taxonomy (GTDB): domain Archaea; phylum Thermoplasmatota; class E2; order DHVEG-1; family DHVEG-1; genus SM1-50. The sequence goes on from MUGE01000034.1 coordinate 7,200, forward strand.
CCTCGCATTGTGAGACAGATTTTCTTCTACATAGAAAAATGAGTTTAACTGAGATCATACAAAGAATCTCTCAATTTGGAGTATATGATCTTGTTCTTGTTGAAGGAGCAGATGACCCCACTATTCCAAAGATTCAGATAGGCAAAGGAAACAAACGAAGCAACACGGTTGCTTCATACAAAGGGAATCTCACAGAAATTGTAACTCTCATAAAAAAAGAACTAAAGGAAACTTCCCTATCGCCTCAAGTCGTGATTACTGTTAATGGGAAGATTGTACCGCTTACACAGTTTCCTAGGAAAATAATCACTAATACGATTCTTGGGATGCTTTGTTCTCTTAAGGGTGTACAGGATATCACTGAGGTTAGTATTCATTTGAAGCGATAAAGGAAAAATAGGATCATAACCATAACCTTTTTTCTATTTTTTTTTCATATGGGACAGTGGTGAATCTGGTTAAATCTTTATACTCTCCTTGTATTTCGTTTTCTTATGAGACCAAAGACACCAGCTCTTACTGTGGATGGCGTCCTTATCGAGAATCAGACGGTCCTGCTTGTTCAACGGAAACACGAGCCGTTTCAGGGAACATGGGCGTTACCAGGTGGGTTTGTGGAATGCGGAGAGAAAACCGAGGATGCAGTGGTTCGGGAAGTCTTTGAAGAAACCGGGTTACATACAAAAATTCGTTTACTGATTGGTGTATATTCAGACCCTGATCGGGATCCTCGTGGACATACAGTTACTGTTGTGTATGCACTTGATCGGATTGGTGGACAACTTAGTGCCGGTGATGATGCAAGGAGTGCAAGATTTTTTAAGGTAAATGAGCTACCGGTTTTGGCATTTGATCATTCTTTGATTGTGATCGATGCTCTTCAGAGGGTCAAGTATGGAGTTTTGTCAAAAGTGTAAGGTGTTGATGCTACCGAAAGGAGATTGTTTTGTGTGTAACAGCTGTGGAGCTGTACGAAAAAAAAAGGGGCACTCCGTCGTCGTCGAAAAACAGAAGAAGAAAGAAACGGTGGTGCTGGATAAGAAGATAGATATTCTCCCAAAGACACGGATTGAATGTCCGAAATGTGGTAATAAAGAGGCGTTTTGGATTTTGCGACAGACCCGGGCAAGTGATGAGCCTGAGACAAGGATTTTTACGTGTACGAAGTGTGAGCATCGTTGGCGACAATATTAAGAATGGTATATGGTGCTATGTGATTCTTATTTGGGTTTTTCCTATCTAACAGGGCAGAGAGAAAAGTTTATTAACGATTGTTAACATTTTGTGAATGAATGACACAATACATGGAAATTTCTGAACTGTATAGAAGTCTTATCGAAACCTTTGAGGAAGTCAAAAAAGCAGTACAACAAAATGAGCGTAGATCACGGGGTGGCCTCATGCTTGGTCTCCAAGAGATCGGAGCGTCGCTTGATGGGTTCATCGGTGCATACTACCCGGTTGCTTCCAACATCATCATCGTTAACAAAACTCCGCTTCGTCGCATCCTTGAAACAGATACATCGCTGCTCGTACCATACGTTTTTCATATCCTCTTGCATGAGTACATCCACTCCTTGGGATTTCTTGATGAAAAGACAACTGGTAGAAAAACCTATGAGATTAGCAAAAAACAATTCGGGGAACATCATATCGTTACAGAATTCTCGACAAACATACGAGAATTTTTTCCAAATCTCGTCTATCCTATCCATGGATGGACCCCCCTACAAGAAACACCACCTATAGAACTTGTACAGGGTTTTGATTTCTCAAGCACACATCCCTATATTACTTAAAGCCAAGGCAACAAAGTAATCAGAACCGTATTATCGAAACGAGATAAAAAACAGAAAATTATATAAATACATGAAATTAATACGAATATAACTACTCGATAAGTAAAGAGGTATGGCATGTATAAAAAAACAATCCTTGCAACAGCAGTGGTCTTTCTCTTGATTGGTGTCATTGCATTACCTGCTTCTGCACAGATAACAGAAACAGCGGCTATCGAATATCAAGAAACCACGGCTATCGAGAGATTTATGGATGACGTTGAATGCATCGCTTTGGAATCACAAACGTTTGGTGATTTTATCCAAAGGGTACGCGATCTTAGTCTTACGAAAGATTACGGAAACTATCCTGTCATCCGTGAACTATTTTCAAAAATTATCCAAGCAGTTATTCAAAATTCAGGTTTCAGTATTGCAGGACTGAATCTCTTTGATATGCTTGGGTCATCATCCTCTCGAATGAGTTCAAATTACTTTGTCATCAGTTATGGTGCGTATCATCGATTAAATCCACGAAAAGAAAATTCTATCAATTTCTTTAAAGAACGGTTTTCACTATGGCGATATTCTGATACGTCTCGACTCTTAAAAGGAAAAACCCTGATCGTCGAGAGACAGCCTTTCGGGATACATCAGAAGATGGCAGGGCCGCAAATCGGTGTTATGAGAGGGTTTCGAGGGATTTATCTTGATCTTGAGAGTAAATTAACAGGAAATTCCTATGTGTTCTTTTTAGGCGGTGCACGTCAAATCCGCGCTTTTGATCTGACCCCTCTTTCGAAATAATTCAGTATCATCTTCTTTTCTTTTTTCTCCTTTAGCATCCCTTTTTCTCTATGTGATGAACTTGTTGTTTCTTTGTCTTTTTTAGGGTAGGAATTCGACGATTGCCTTACGTAACGTAGAAAATTATATAAATCAATAAGATAATATACTTTCATAAAGAAATATACGATTTCGTAAACGAGGGTAAAAACATGACAAAAATGAAGGGAATATGTGCAATAGGCGTGATTCTTCTTTTCCTGGGTGTAACAGTAACACCAATAACCGCTCAGACCGCCATACAAGACCAGCTGGAAGTAAACACCATCGGGGCCATGACGTCGTTAAAACTCTCTGAAAAAGAGTTCCTCTCTATGGAAAAATTCCTACCTGCACTGATGGAAGAAATGGCATCAGCGACCTCCTATTCATCTCTTGTTGATATCGTCCAAAGCTTCATAGCAGAGAACGGTAGACACCCTGTTCTTACGATGCTTCTCTCGTTTCTCATTAAAGCAATTGATTTTAACTTCAAAATCAATCAAATCCGTCCTGTCCGAAAAAACGTTTTTATCATGAGTTGGGGATTTACATCCAAATTCCTTTGTTTAGGGAAAAACAAACTTAACATCGTTCGACCGTTCACTCTATGGTATTATTCAGGGCGATCCAACTACATCCTTAACAGCCGAACCATTGTGCTCGACCCCTATCCATTTGGCATTAAAATGCTGACCGGCCGACAGATCGGAGCGATGGCAGATTTCAAGGGATTATATATTCAACGATCCGGGTCTATTACTGACAAGGCGATAACATTTTTCTTTGGGTATTCAAGCGTTGTCCGGGGACTTGATCTTTCCCCGATGAATAAGTAAGGCAAACCTCCCCAAACACTTTTTTCTTCTCTTTTTTTTGAATAAATCTCTTAAATTGTTTTTCCTTACTGCATCGTACGTATGATATCATCTCAGATAACAATACTGCGAAGTAAGCGAAGGAAAAAGACAATTCAAACGAAATATGAACCGGGTCATCTCTGGATTTATCTACCATTTGGCATGAGTGCTAAAGAGGA
>MUGE01000035.1:0-8359 GCA_002900545.1 Thermoplasmata archaeon M11B2D
ACCGATAAATAACGCCTTCATATTAAACCCATGATTCTATCTACGGAAGGATTGTTTTATTTCTTTCATTTTCGTAAAGATATTTTAAAATTCACTATTCATCCGATTGAAGTGAAGTTAGCTGTTTCTTCCGTTCCGATTCGAGTTCTACCTTTCCTATGATTTTCGGAGGGCGCATCTCTTTTAACTTGCGCAATAGTTCTTCTTTTCCATTACCTACAAGGGCATTTTGAAGAACATCTGTCAAGGTTTCAACAGGGATGATTTCGATAATTGTCTTGTATTTATCCTCAATTAATACATCATTTAAATTCGCCTTTGGGATAAGTACTGTCTTAATCCCCGCTTCCGCTGCTGCCTCAATTTTAGCAGTCACTCCGCCAATGGGAAGCACGGTTCCTCGGATACTAATCGATCCCGTCATCGCGACATCCTGTCGGACTGTGACATTTTCCATAGCGGAGATGACAGCGGTAATAAGAGAAATGCTTGCAGAGTCTCCTTCGACGCCCTCATACGTGCCAATAAATTGAATGTGAATGTCATGTTTGGAGATATCTCGACCCATATACTTTTTTATGATTGCAGAGATGTTTTGTACCGATTCCTTTGCGATATCCCCAAGTTTTCCTGTTGCAATTACCTTTCCCTCGGACTGGGACCCCGCCGGAGTGACCTCCGCAACGATTGGTAATACCAACCCAGAGAACTCACTCATGGATGGATCAGCCGAATGCACCGCAAGGCCATTGACCACACCGACCTCTTCCCCCAATGTTCTAAAGGAACGATAGCTCTTCTGCGATTCTAATGCCCGATCTGCCACCTGTTGTTCTAACGACCGAGCAATGCGTTTTGCCTCGATGACATGCTGTGGTGTGATAATCTTATCTTTTCGCTCATAGGCAATATCCCCAGCGACTCGAATAAGACCACCTAGTTCACGCAATCGTAGTGATAGTTTTCCTTTTCTACCTGCTCGTCGTTGCGCTTCGTGAATGATTTCTGCCACCGCTTCTTTGTCAAAATGACTTATCTTCCCATCTTTCTTTACTTCTTGGGCTACAAATCGTATCAGTTTTTCCCGATTCTCCTGTGTATCATCCATGACACTATTCAGATAGCTTTCATAGCCATATCCCCTGATTCGAGACCGCAATGCAGGGTGCATTCCGTTTAACGCATCAAGGTTTCCTGCGGAAACAAGGATGAAATCACAAGGGGCAGGCTCTGTTTTCACCATCGCACCGAAACTTCTCTCCGACTGGCCTGTAATTTGAAATTTTTTCTCCTGTATAGCTGTAAGGAGATGCTGTTGAGAGGGCAAACCCAACGTATTAATCTCATCGATATACAGTACTCCTTTATGGGCACGATGTATTGCCCCTGCCTCTACAAGCTGATGGGGTGGGGTTTCCAAACCAGCAGATTGGAACGGGTCATGCCGGACGTCACCAAGTAATGCGCCAGAATGTGCTGCAGTAGCGTCAATGAAAGGGGGTAAGTCATTTTTTTCATGCGATACTAATAGTTTTGGAATCATTTGTAGTTCTCTTCTTTGAGAGAATCCACCCCTAGCAACGATGAGATATACCATGACTGCTGCAATGACACCAAAAATCGCGTATTCAAAACGGCCTGTGATAATTGCTCCTATGAGAGAAAGCGTTACTATTAATAAGACGATGCCAAGAATCATACTGTTCTGTTGTTCTACTTTCCGTTTTGCGTCCTCTCGTTGCGTTTTAATTATTTCATTGGCTTTTCCTGCTGGAACAACACGGATTGTCGGGGTGTTTGTATCCTCACTATTTGGATACACGATGATGTCCTCAAGTTCCCCTTTTGGTAAAAACTCTGTCATGGCACGAGCGACCATGGATTTTCCTGTCCCCGGGTCACCGATGAGCATGACATGTCGTTTCTGTTCGGCTGCTTTCTTGACGATGGCAACAGTCTGATCTTGTCCGATTACCTGATCAAGCAGACTTTCGGGGACTTTGATTTCCTCTGTTGTTGTAAAATTGATATCCTGAATCCAAACATTGATCGGGGGTAACTCCTCTTTGCCTTGTTCGTGCTGTTCTATTTGGTCAGCAGTTTGTTTTTTGGCCATGGTAAAAACTTCCATCTTACAAGAACATAGTGAAACGTTCTTGTTTGAGATTCACCGACATATATGGCATTGCGTATATCAATTTTTTTCTTTCTTGGAACATAAAACGCCGTTTACTTTATAATGCAATAGCTAATACCATTCGGATAATGACTTTTGATAGAAAAACACTTGTTATTCCAGATAGAACCTTGTTCGAGGAGAAGTTGATACTAACCAAAGGCGATGTCGTAATCGGTGATCGTTCTTTCCTGAGATTCGGAATTAATACTGATGGTAGAATTTTTGTCGGTGAACATGCAATTATCGACGGCAATCTTGATTCCCCTCATGATGTACGCGTCGATATTTTTTCGACGATAGGCGGAGACATTAAAAGCGGGGGGAACGTGTATTTAGGAGAGAAAACAAAAATAAAGGGGGCTTTGTCACTCAAAGGTGATTTAGATGTCGGTGACAGTGTTGAGATTGAAAAAGGATTCGAAGCAAAAGGATGGATAAACATTAGGAACCCGATTCCTATTGTCATATATATATTTGTATATCTTTTACAATTGCTAAAAATGGGAAGAAGCGAAGAAATCGAACGAATACTTGAAGAACTTGAACAAAACGATGGCGATACCATACCAATCTCAGAGTCTTTTTTATTTTTACCAAATAACTCTCTTATTAGCACATCAAATTCCAAGGTAGAAGGCAGCGTTCAAATTGGTAAACAATGCAAACTATTAGGTAACTACGATATTAAGGGAAATGTTTCTGTTGACGAGAAATCAGAGATCTTTGGCGCATTGAAAGCAACTGGGAACGTCTTTATCGGTAAAAAGGTAAAAATCTACGGTGACATTACATCTACAGGGATGGTCAACATTACAGAACAAGTGGATATTAAAGGCAATGTGACAGCTGAGGAAATATTACTATCAAAAACTGCCGTAATACAGGGGACACTTCTAGCGAAGAAAGGAATTTCTTTTATCGACATATCAAAGGAACAAGCCATTGAAAAAGTGAAGCGGTATGATAATGATGTAGACGTTGTAGATGAAGTAAAAAAAATGTTGGAGTAGAAAAAAATGCAACTGGGCATTGTTGGAAAACCAAATGTTGGAAAATCCACTTTCTTCAACGCTGCAACCAAAGCACATGCAGAAATTGCAAATTACCCGTTCACTACTATTGATGCAAACCGCGGCGTCATGTACATCCGCAAAGCATGTCCTTGTAGAGACGCACACGTGACCTGTACACCTCATAATTCACGATGCGTTGATGGGATACGATTTGTGCCAATCGAAGCAATCGATGTTGCTGGACTTGTACCTGACGCACATAAAGGAAAAGGACTTGGTAACAAGTTTCTCGATGATTTACGACAAGCCCATGCGCTCATCCATATCGTAGATGCCTCAGGAAGTACTGATGCAGAGGGAAATCCCTGTGATGTCGGTAGCCATGACCCCATCTCAGACGTTGTCTTTCTTGAAAAAGAAATCAATTACTGGCTCTTTGGCATTATTAAAAAAAGCTGGGAGATTATCGCAAGAAAATGTGAACTTGAAGGAAAAAAGATAGAAAAAATGCTTGCAGAACAACTAACAGGATTAGGAATTAAAGAAGAACACATTACAGGTGCGATCAGAAAAATAAATCTTGATTCGACGAAACCATCTCAATGGAAAGACGAGCATGTTTTCCAGCTTACCGACTATGTCCGTACGATAAGCAAGCCAATCATTATTGCATTTAACAAATCCGACAAAGCACCAGACGCTCTCATGACAAAAACAAACGAACTGACCAACTACATCGTTATTCCCTGTAGCGCAGAAAGCGAACTGGCATTAAACAACGCGGCAGAAAAGGGCATCATCGCATACACACCTGGGGCTAATGAATTTACACTCCTTAAAAAAGAAGGAGTTACGGAAAACCAACTAAAGGCATTGGAATATATCAGAACACATGTGCTGACCAAATATGGATCAACTGGTGTACAGCGATGTATTGATGAAGCAGTCCGGATGCTTGACCTCATCGTCGTTTACCCTGTCGAAGATGAACATCACCTAACAGATAAAGAAGGACGGATACTTCCTGATGCGCATTTAGTCCCCCGGGGATCAACTGCAAAAGATCTTGCGTACAAGGTCCATACAGAATTAGGAGATCATTTCATTCGCGCTATCGATGCACGTACCCATCGGGTTATTGGTGCAGATCATCCACTAAAAGATGGGGATATCATTAGCATCATCGCAGATGTATAAGCGTGGTAAGAGGATACCTTGTCGAACATGTAGGTGCATATCAATCTGCAAAGTGAAGGGATAACGAGCTGCCCTGTAGCTGCATAGGTAGCTACAAAACAGCCTTTTATAGTCCTTGGCTGTTGCTTTTTTGGGATCACTTAACAAAAATAATCTTCACTAGGAGGAAGAACGGTGTCGATAAGAAAAATCAGCAATAAAAAACTCTCACGAAATTTAAAGACAAAAAATGCCCCTCTACGGGTGCTTCCGTTAGCGCCCCTTCCTATACGACACCCTGTCAAACAAAATCAAAAAAAACAACTGATAGAGGAAACCAGTTTTCGAGTCCGTTCTCTATCAACATTACAGCATGTAGTCGTAAAAGTATTAACAAGAACAAGGAAAACACTGATAAAACCTGGAAGAAGAGGACCTATCACCATGAAACCATTTCTTAGGTTTCACTTCGCTATGAATACATTTCGTTGGATCTTGCTTCTCATCGGTCTTTATCTTGCCGCTGGAACAGCTGTTATGATGATTCAACAAGGAACCGAATCATTGAAAAACATCGTCATCTACAGCATTATGGGGTTCTTCACATTCTTCATGGGATATCTTGGTTGGATCCTTGCACGCGATGTTCTTCTGATGGTTTCCAGCAGGAAAACCACTAGGAATGAGATTGACGTAGAAACCTAGGTTGTAACTCGTACTCTATCTTTTTATATCCTTCTTTTTTTATTGTTTTTTTGAGGTATGTCTCATGATCTTCTTTGATAACCATCTTCACCTTCGAAGAGAGGGGAGATTTCTGGATGCTGCTCGGGAGTTTCATAACGCTGGTGGAACCCATTTCATCCTCTGTCAATACCCCATGACCGAGATGGTCCTAAAAGAGAAAAGCTACCAGTCTTGCTATCAAGAAACGATCCGAATGGCAGAGGAGATACGCGGTTCTGTTGGAATCGGGGTGTTTGTCGTCGTCGGTCCGTACCCAGTCGATTTTCTACATTTGCAAGAACAATTCGGAAGAGAAGATGCGCTTACGATTATGAAAAAGGGTATGGACGAGGCGGCGAGGTTATGCAAAGAACACAAATGCATTGCTATTGGTGAGATTGGAAGACCACATTTTATGGTTAGCCAGCAGATCGTTCAAGACTCAAATGACATTCTATTGTATGGAATGCAGAAAGCCAAGGACGCTGGAGTACCAGTGGTGCTTCATACAGAAAGTACGACACCGATGCGATGCAAAGAGTTTGTTGAAATGGGAGGGAAGGTGGGTTTGAAACCAGAAAAAATAGTCAAACATTTTGCACCACCTCTTGTTACTCCTGATGAGAATTTTGGTCTGATGCCATCTGTCCTGGCAAACAAAAAAAACATCGTGGAAGCATTGGGGAAAGGCACACGGTTTTTCATGGAGACGGACTATATAGATGACCTGCGACGTCCCGGTGCCGTGCTCGCACCAAAGACGGTTCCTAGACTTACAAAAAGACTCATAGAAGAAAACATTATGTCAGCACAACAAGCCCACGCCATCCATGTAGAAAATCCAAAGGCCGTCTATGGTATCGAACTTGAAATGTAAAACTAATAATTAAACCTATAAAGAGGTAAACGATGTATTGAACTAGAGTAGAGGATGCTATGTCACTCTTTAGAGGATTTATTGCAATAGACATCACAGCGACATCAGAACTACTCAGATTTGAAAAAGAAATACGAAACACTGGAGCGGATGTCAAGCTTGTCGAACCAATAAACATTCACATCACGTTAAAATTCCTGGGAGATACCGACGAAACATCTATCGACGCCATCGAACAGAGCATGAAAGAATCAGTCAAAGACATCAAGCCGTTTCCCATCACGCTTAGAGGAACAGGTGTGTTTCCCAATAAAAACTATATAAAAGTACTCTGGATCGGGATCATTGATCCCGGTGCTATTGAAACAATAGCACATGCTATCGACAATTCACTTTCATTATTGGGATTTCATAAGGAAAAAAGAGGGTTTTCTCCGCATCTAACCATCGGTCGTGTGAAAACAGCAAGAAACAAACAACAACTTCTCGGGGTAGTAGAACGCTACAGCAAAGAAGAATTCGCTGTTCACCAGGTACAATCAATTGTTCTTAAAAAAAGCGAACTCACTCCGAAAGGACCGATCTATACCACAGTTCGAGAAGTATTCCTATGAGGTGGTGATGGAATCATAGACTCCGCGCTTATGATTTTAATAGGACTCAACATCCTCCTATTCATTGTCGCAGTATTGTTGATTGTCCCAAAAAATTGCTGGAAAAAAGGAGTTGGAGATTACAAAAGAATTCTTTGCTATCATGCCCGTTATGTTACCCTTATTATTATCGTTGCGATTGTTCACCTTCTAGAGGTAAATTTCATCGATTCATATACCACAACACTCGTTGGGACTGACTTTACCGCAGCCATCCAATTTATTGAAAATGGAGTTGTGGCTTGGTTCTCACACCACTGGACTCCCCTCCTTTTATATTTCTTTGTCTTCATCTACATCGGCTTGTACCCTTTTCTGCTGTGGTTCTCACTTATCTATTTTATCATTACCGATGAAACGAAAGCAATAAAAACATTCAGCCATGCACTCGTAATCATTTATGCGATCGCTGTACCATTTTATCTGTTTCTCCCCATTACAAACGTGTATACACACTACGGTTTAACCTCGGCGTTAGATTCAGTCATCCCTGGTATTGAACAGTTCTTTTATGCGACAACAACAAGCAACAATTGTTTTCCTTCCCTACATGTCACGATATCACTACTCATCGCAAAAACGGCATCGCTAACCAACAACAAAAGATTCATCTACCTTACATACTTCTGTGCCATTAGCGTAATCTGTTCAGTTATCTATTTAGCTATTCATTGGATAACTGATGTTATCGGTGGGGTACTCCTCGCTTTCGGGGTATTCTTTCTCAGCCAACACTTCATAAAGGGGACATAAATGATTCCAGAATCAAAACAAATTGAGACCATCGTCATAAAAAAAATTACACCCACGCAAAAAGAAAAAAAACAGATACAGGACATCATAAAATCTCTGAAAGAAAAAGTAAAGAAAGAAATAAACAAAACTAAGATACCAATAACCATTGAACTTGTTGGCTCCACTGCAAAAGACACGTACATACGGACCTCTGTTGACATCGACCTGTTTCTTCTTTTTCCACCTTCAGTCCCACGAGAAATATTACAAAAGAAGGGATTAGCAATTGGACGGGCAATCCTTGAAAACCAGGAAGAATGTTTCGCAGAACACCCGTATATTCGTGGTACGTTTCAGGGATACAAAACCGAACTTGTTCCTTGCTATAAAATAGAAGACGCATCACAGAAACTCTCTGCAGTTGACCGTACACCATTCCATACGAAATACATACAAGACCATCTCAAACAATCACAGAAAAAAGAGGTACGGCTTTTCAAACAATTCCTCAAAGGCATAAATTGCTATGGAGCAGAAGCAGAAATCGAAGGATTCTCAGGATATCTCTGTGAAATCATAATTCTAAAATACGGGACGTTCCAACATAGCATCGAACAGGCAGCCCAATGGAGTTACGGAGAAAAACTTGCATTACAACCGGGAACATACCCTGATTTTCCAACCCCTTTGACCTTTATAGACCCAGTAGATTCAGAACGGAATGTCGCATCTGCCCTCTCCAAAGAAAAATTCAAGGTATTCAAAAAAGCATGTACAGACTATCAGAATAAACCACGTTTTACCTTCTTCTTCCCTAAGAAGGGTAAACCGTGGTCGATTGATAAAATAAAAAAAGAGCTTGATGAAACAGACGTCATCGGTGTGAAATTCCCAAAACCAGCAATCATCCCTGAAAACCTCTATCCGCAGATACGAAAGGCAGTACGAGCAATACGAGACCTCTGTAATCACCATGAATTTACCATTAAAAATGCTACCT
>MUGE01000036.1:0-8237 GCA_002900545.1 Thermoplasmata archaeon M11B2D
CATGTATAGAAAAAGGATATCTAGAAAAAAGGCGACATCTATGAAGACGATCATACGAAAAACGGTTCTAGCGGTGGGGCTTCTGTTTATATTTGCCTGCTTTAGTTGCGGAATCTCTGCTAAGCCATTGATCATTGGTCCGTACATCCAGCAGTCGGAACATACCTCTGTGATCGTTTCTTGGATGACTCTTCCATCAACGAAGCGAAATGAGGTGTATTGGGGTACAAGCCCAACGCTTGGAAATGTCACTGTGCAGATGTCTCTTTGTCCAAAGATGCATCACTCTGTCAAAATCACTGGATTGGCACCTGGACGCCAGTATTCCTATACTGTTGTATCAGATGAAACAAAAAGTCCGCTGCATCGATTCTGGACCGCGTTTCCCAGCAATGAAACAATCAGATTCGTCGTTTACGGTGACTCGCGGGGAGGCTGGGACAACTGGCAAAGCACCGCACAAGTAGCCAGGGCGATAGAACAGGACACTCCCCTGTTTGTCCTAAACACCGGGGATCTTGTCGATAACGGAAGGAATCCTGGTGATTGGGTTGAATTTTTCTCTGCCTCGCCATTTACCTACAACAGCACGTTCTATCCGGTACTTGGAAACCATGAGCAATCCAGTCCTCTTTATTTTTTGGTTTTTTCCCTTCCGTTTATTGAGCGGTGGTACTCTTTTGACAATGGACCTGTGCATTTCATCGGCCTGGATTCAAACCCACGGTATGCCTATCGATTCACCCAGTATTTCTGGCTTCTTGAGGACCTTCGGACGCGCCAGGCACCATTTACCATTGTCTTTTTCCATCACCCGTTATATAGCTCAGGGAACCATGGGAACACGACACTTTTACAGAAGATATGGGCACCGGTGTTCGCGCGTTCTGATGTTGATATTGTGTTTAATGGTCATGAGCATAGCTATGAACGCAGTTATATCAATAATGTTACGTATGTTATCACTGGTGGGGGAGGTGCTCCTCTCTATGACGTTGGCCATAGCCCCTGGACCGTCTATTCAGAGAAAACTTATCATTATTGTCTGCTTACGGTAGATTCTTCTACATTAACCTTCGAGGCAAAGAAACCAGATGGTTGTACGCTAGATTCGTTTATTCTTACCAAAGGATGAACCGTTCTTGGACCATTTTTTTCCTCATCGGCACCTATCAGGTATATCGTTTTATTAACCAATCTTGGATTATCGATGTCCATGACCAAGAATCTCATCATCATACCTCTCCTTGTTCTGATTTCTTTTTTCTGGGCAAGCTCGTTTATTGTCGTGGAGATGATAACAAAGGAGATAGACCCTGTTGATCTAGGGTTTCTGCGGTTCCTTGTGGCAACACCCCTGATGGTTCTTCTCGTTCTGGTACAGAAAAAACCCATCTCTTTTCCAAAAAAGGAGATCCCCTGGTTTGTCGCCCTTGGGTTGACTGGGGTGACATTCTTATACCTCTTCCAGTTCCTTGGTATCTTCTACACAAACGCCCCCACCGCCTCTGTACTTATCAACACCAACGTGATTTTCATCGCGGTTCTCTCTGGGTTATTCTTACATGAGCCTCTGACAAAAAAAAGAATCAGTGGCATCGTGCTTTCGTTTCTCGGCGTCTTTGTCATCATGTTTTCCGATATCTCAAAACAACAGTTCACCCTTGATAATCTATTCATTATCGGAAGTATCCTTATGCTCCTGTCTGCCTTCTGCTGGGCACTGTATTCGTTCTTAGGAAAACGACTGTTGAAAACCTACGATGAGTTTGTCATCACCACATACGCGTTTGTCTTCGGAACACTATTGTATCTGCCTTTTGTTATTTCCCGCATTGGGCCAGTCCTCCAACAGACCTCCCTGCATGGCTGGGGGGCGATATTCTACTTGGCTGTCGCCTGTTCTCTTTTTGGATATCTCGGATGGTACTACGCCTTAAAGCATATCGATGCAAGCAAAGCGGCAGTCTTCCTTACCTTCATCCCGCTGTTTACGATTCTGATGTCGTTTTTCCTTGGCACACAGTTGACCGGGTTTTTCCTTGCAGGCGCAGGATTAATAATCTATGGCGTCTATCTCACCCAGCGAACCTAACAGGAGCGGAACCTAGGTATGTTTTGCGTGGAATGTGGCAAAGAAACACACGTTTTCCGAAACGGCGTCTGTCTAAACTGTTATCTGAAACATACACAGTTTTCCAAAGGACCTGTGATTCTTGATGTAACACTTTGCCCTCGATGCTCCTCATATAAATATAAGAACACTTGGGTTCACGAGCCTTTTTATGATGTTCTAAAACGGCATGTCAAAGATGCGTTTTCTATTAGCCCTGAGCTGAAAAACGTTGATATTCAAACCAAGTGCAACGAACAGGACCGGGTTTTTTCATGCATGGTGTCTATCTCTGGTTTTCTTGAAGAACATCAAATCACTGAACAGCATCCGCTTACCGTTCGAATACGACAGAACACCTGTAACGTCTGCTCCCGGGAAGCCGGGGGGTATTATGAGGCGATTATTCAGATTCGGGCTGAAAAACGCACATTCACCGATGCAGAGCTACAGACATTTCGCTCTACTGTGGAAAACATGGTAGGGCAACAACAAGAGGGTGGCAAACGAGGACTTTTTATCACAGATATTGATGTGAAACGTGAGGGTCTTGATTTTTTCCTTAGTGAAAAAACAACCGCGTTTTCCATAGCAAAGAAGCTGCAGGAGCAGTTTGGAGGGACTTTCAAACAATCCGCATCTACGGCTGGAATGAAAGACAGTAGAGAGGTGTATCGGATGACATATCTTGTACGGATACCAGCGTATAGAATAGGTGATTTCTTCTCATACGACAGCTCATTTTTCATGATTGTCTCTCTTCATGAGCATAAGGTCCGCGGCATAGATCTCTCAACCTGGACTGAGAAGGTCATTGATGGAAGGGAGATTTCGTCCTCTAAGATATTCGGTGGTACGGAACTTATCCGGGAGATGATTGTTGTTAGTCAATCAAAAAACGAAATCCAGCTCATGGACCCTAAAACCTATATGACCGTTGAGATTCGAAAGCCAACAACCACTCTAGTTGACACCCAGATGGTAAAAACTGTGCGACTTGAGGGGTATCTCTTTTTAGTACCTACGTAGGCTACATACTATGGGGTTTTCCCCTAAAATTCTGATTACTTTGTCTTATCTCCTTGAGAAATAAACGCATCGGCCGTTGTCCGTTCAGAGATCTCTCCGGCAAGGTTTGTTTTCATGAGGGATTCGACCTCTTGCCTTGTATTGGTATGGGCAAGTGCCCACATAAGTTTGATATACGCGGTCTCGAGCAGCATATCCTCCCCAGAAATAACACCTGCTTTGATAAGGTCACGTCCCACTGAATACACATGCATGTTGACTCGTCCGAACAGACACTGCGAGGTCATAACGATAACAGAACCGTTGTTGATAAGAGAGGTGATACGAGGAAGGAGTTTTTCTGACACATGTCCAAGGCCGGTTCCAGCAAGGATAAGTCCTTTTTTCTGGGGGATGTCCTCTGGTTTTAATCCGGGGTAGAAATAGACGACTCCTACGTCTTTGTTCATAGCGGTATCCACGATGACTGGTCCAGTGGTTTTTTTCGTATAGGATGGTCTTAAGCGTAGTTTTCCCTCTTTCACCGTTCCCAAAGGAACGTCGTTTACGGTTTGAAATGCGTCCCGCCGTGATGTATGGAATTTTCGTACCTTAACTCCTCTATGAATCGTTGAGTACGTATCAGAGGTTTCCCCATGCATCACGACGACCACCTCTCCAAGATTTGATGTTCCTGCTACTGTTGCTGCCGCGATGAGATTCTGCGCTGCGTCTGAGGATGGCCGATCGCTTGATCGTTGCGCTCCGACAAGGACCACTGGTCCTGAGAGGTTCTTAAGAAAAAATGATAATGCTGCTGCTGTGTAGCCAAGGGTGTCGGTTCCGTGAGGGATCACCACTCCTGCTACGCCGTTGTTAAGTTCCTCTGCGACGAGTGTTGCAAGACTCTGCCAGTGCGTTATTTCAATGTTTTCACTAAGCATCTGATACGCAACCTGGGATTTCACATTACAGATGTTGAAAATCTCAGGGACGGAGAAGGCGAGCTCTTCTGCTGATGAAGCAGGGTGGACGGCTCCTGTCCGGTAGTCAATATAACAAGCGATTGTTCCCCCTGTACCTATGATGGAGATTGTTGGTTTTTTTGGATCAAAAGGAATTTTTTGTACTGGTTTTTCTATGATTTTTTGCTTCTGTACCAGAGTTATCTGTGTTTTTTCATCGACTGCGATGCCGATGTTATAACCGGTTTTTAGTTTTATCGTGATGATATCCTCTTGGCTAAATTCATGACGAGGCATAAGCACCCCTTCATGCTGTTCAGTATTTCGTATGATACGGATGACATCCCCGGTTTTTGCGTTTATTGCACGTAGTTTTTCTTCTATTTCTTTTTTTCGTGGCATACTGTTCACCTGAAGTATCGCTTTAGTTTTTATAGAACTATGCTCTTTGGGTCAATATGATTTTATGGGACGAGTTCTTTTCGTATGTGTATGCGGATTGCGTTGAAGTTTGCCTATGACGGAACCTGTTTTTCCGGATATGCACGTCAGCCAGAGCAGCGAACCGTTGAGCAAACCCTTCTAGAAATGTTACGTAAACAAAGGGTTTTTGATGATATTCGTATGTCGTGTTTTCGTACCGCGAGTCGTACTGATAAAGGCGTGTCTGCGTTAGGGAATGTCTGTGCGTTTGATACAGTATGGTCCACAGATAAGGTTTTTTCAAGTGTTACAACGCATGTCTCAGACATCTTCATCTATGGGATTTGTGAGGTGATATCTGGTTTTTACCCGCGTCATGCAAAAAGAAGAGAATATCGATATTATCTTCGAAAAAATAGCCTTGATGTTGACAAGGTGCTGTCTGCTGCTGGGTTATTTACTGGTGAGCATAACTTTCGGAATTTCGCGCGGGTTGAACATATGAAAAACCCGGTTCGTAGCATAGAGAACATCATCGTTTCTGAAAAAAAAGGGTTTTTGGTTCTTGATTTTTATGCGCAGACATTTCTTTGGAATCAGATTAGACGGATTGTGTCTGCGTTGAAAAAAGCAGGGGAGGGGACATTGTCTCAAACTGTAATCAAGGAAGCGTTACAGCATCCGGAGAAGAAGGTTGATTTTCAGCTTGCAGACCCTCGGCCGCTGATTCTTAAGGATGTGGTGTATGATTTTTCGTTTGAGTATGCACCTGAGTATAAAAAAAGGCTGTATGATTTTGAAAACAAAATACTTGCTTTGCTATGATTTTTATTAAAACGTAACTTCCAGTTGTTTTTGCTGTGGTGCTGCAAGCACCTGGTTCATTTTCAGATACACCATATCCATATCTTTTTTCTTTGTCCAGGTCTCTTCCAGTGGTGTCAGTGTTGGGATTTTATTGATCATGCCAACCATCTTGTCGGTGTGGTTGTTCATCACCGCAAGCACTGCTTCATAGCCAAGTCTGCTGGCAAGCACTCGGTCAAAGGCTGTCGGGTCCCCCCCACGTTGTACATGGCCAAGCACGCTTACTTTGATGTCCCAGTTGATGACTTTCTCAATCGCTGTTTTTATCTCTGACGTTCCTCCGGTGGTTTCTCCTTCTGCTAAGACAATAATGCTGCTTTGTTTTCCTGCTTTGTGTTGGTTGTCTAGCTCTGCGACGAGTGTTTGGATGTTCATGGGTGATTCTGGGATGAGGATGTCTTCTGCACCCCCACCGATACCGGTGTATAAGGCGATGTATCCGGAGGTCCGCCCCATGACCTCAATGATGAATAATCGTGAATGTGACGATGCAGTGTCTCGTATTTTGTCGATTGCCTCTAGTGCGGTGTTTACCGCGGTGTCAAAGCCAATGGTAAAATCGGTTCCATACAGATCATTGTCGATCGTTCCCGGGACTCCGATGCCCTGGATGGGGTAGTCTTGGAGGAAGTGATGCAGCCCTCGGAAGGAACCGTCCCCACCGATGACGATGATGCTGTCGATGCCAAAGCGTTTTAGGTTTTTGAACGCTTTTTCTCGTCCTTCTTTTGTGAGAAACTCACTGCTACGTGCGGTCTGCAGGACAGTGCCGCCGTCCTTAATGATGTTGCTAACGAAGTAACGGTCGACTTGTTCGATGTCTCCTTCGATCATCCCTTGGTATCCTCGGCTGATTCCAAACATGGTGTTGCCATGATAAATACCGGTGCGAACGACCGCCCGTATCGCTGCATTCATCCCTGGAGCATCGCCACCACTTGAAAGCACTCCTATGTATTTTCCCTGTCCCATCATCCGTCACCTAGTGCGATACTGACATCGTTTTTCAGGATTTAAAACATTCCGGACAACGCATCGTGGGAATTTACTTACGTCGTGCTGTAAATGCCCGGTAGAGGAAATAGGCGATACCACCATAGCAGACCACCGCACCGAAAATCAGCATGACAATAGCAGAAGGTGGTAGTTCATTCATAGGGGCTCCTCTTTTTTTCCTTTTTGTTTCATAAATATGTATGCTGCAAGAACGATAACGACACAGGGCAGTACTCCTCCAAGAAGAACCACCCACCATGGTTGTACATACGGGCGGAGGATATTCTCATAGACTGATGCGACTAGTAGGATTGTAAGGATTGCGGGAACGACATATTTGATAAGGATGTCCCACCACTGCCCTATCAGAATATCTGATGTTTTATTCGCATGTTCCCGAAAGAACGAAACACGAAACACCCATGCCAACACCAGGCATTCAATAAGTCCAACAAGTACCATGCCGAACCGTGAGAAGAAATAATCCAGAATATCCAGCCAGTAGAGTCCACTGCCTGTGGTAAACAGCAGGCTTGCGAGAAACCCGGCGAGGCAGATGATTGCTGTTGCTTTTCCCTTGGTAATCCTCCATTTCTGTTGTATCCCGATGGTCATGGGCTCTATCATGGAGAACGCAGAGTCTATGCCAAACGTCAGTAGCGAGAGATAGAAGAGAATCCCAAATATGGTGGTTGCGACCGGAAATAGTGATATCGCGGTTGGATAGGTGATAAAAGCAAGCTGCGGTCCGGCGATTCCTAGGCTTTCTATGCTGATACCCTGTGACATCGCTAGATAACCGATCACGCTAAAGACCGCAAAGCCAGCAAGAAACGACGTCCCGGAATCCGCAAGTGCGACGATGAATGCATTATTTGAGATATCTGATTTTTTATGCAGATGACTTGCATAGCTGATCATGATTCCTTGTGCGATACCGACTGAGAAAAATACTTGTGCGTAGGCGGCAAGCCAGACGTTTAGGTCAGTGAGTTTTGAGAAATTCGGGGTTAGATAGTAGCTGACTCCTTCAAGGGCGCCGGGGAGAGTAAGTCCTCGGATTGCTAGGATAGTAAGTAGGATCCAGGGGAGTGGGACCGTGATCATCACGACTTTTCCTATACGACCAACTCCTTTATAGAGGATGAGAAACACAAGAAACCATACAACAAGCAGGCTGAGGAGGATTGGGATTCTGATTCCCCCGATTTCTAGTGGACCTGTGGTGACGCTAAGAAAATCTGAAAGGAAAAAGGATTTAGCGTCTAACCCCCATCGAAGATCAAGGGAGTAGATAAGATAGGAGAAACACCAGGCCATGACAACGATGTAGTAGGTGACAATGACAAATGGTACCAGAGCAGCCCACCAGCCGACCCATTCCCATTTTTTTCCAATTTTTTTAAAGGATTCTGGCGCCCCGTGTCTGCTCCAGTGTCCCACAGAGAACTCCAAGATAAGCATGGGGATGCCAGCGGTAAACAGTGCAACAAAATACGGTATGAGAAATGCTCCTCCACCATTTGAATAGGCGATGTAGGGGAACCTCCAGACGTTCCCAAGACCAATGGCAGAACCAATCGCTGCCATGACAAACGCAAGCCGCGAGTTCCATAGTTCCTTTTCTGGAATGATGTTTCCCCCAAAGAGAAATATTAATTATATTTTGTGCTTATAAATATATCTAAATGTAAATTATTATACGGAGGGGCAGGTGTTGTACAGGTATGACCTAAATATTTATTATGAATGAACTGTTCATGTGTCGCTTGTGCAGGGGTAGCCAAGCCTGGTCTACGGCGACAGACTCAAGATCTGTTCCTGCAGAGGTTCGGGGGTTCAAATCCCTTCCCCTGCATATTTTT
>MUGE01000037.1:0-8228 GCA_002900545.1 Thermoplasmata archaeon M11B2D
TTTAACAGGAGAAATTACGAGTATATTTTATGAAAAATGAAGATGATTACATTAGGATTCTCTGAGATGAAAAGCAGCGATGAAGAAAGCGAGAAAAACAACTATTATTGAGAACACAAACATTTCTAAACAAAAATTGCATTACATACTGCTATTATGGATGATATACCAAAGATTGGCATCACAGGCATGCCAAGCGTCGGAAAAACTCAGACGCTTATCAAAATCATCGAGAAAATCCAAAAAAGCGGCTATAAACTTGAAGGGATGATCACCACCCCGCTTATTGAAAAGAAAAAACGGGTGGGTTTTTATGTCGAGGACTGGCAGACCAAAGAAAAAGAGGTCTTTGCCCGCCTTGACCTAGATTCAAAGGATAAGGTTGGTAAATACGGTGTCGACCTTGGCGCACTGGAGCGGGTAGGGGTCCGTGCCATAGAAAAAGCAATTAACGACGAGACCATAGACATCATCGTCATCGACGAGATAGGGAAAATGGAGATGCTCTCAGAGAAGTTCTGTGAAATCGTCATCGAGGCGCTTGACTCGGATAAACCGATTATGGTGACCCTGCATAAGAAATCACGCACGCCACTGCTCCAGGATATCCGTAGACGGGATGACATCCGCATCCTTGAGGTCACCGCGGTGAACCGAAATCTCCTTCCCTATAAGATAGAAAAAATCATGGCTGAGAAACTCCCGCCCTTGTATTAACCATGAACAACACACCATCTGATCTTATAAAAGAAGGAACAACCGAGCTTTTTGTCTTTAAGAAAAAGAAATCTGCCAAAGGACCAAGCAGCCGCGATCGCACACCGTTCTATAATCCGTCCATGGAGCTTAACCGAGATGTCTCCATCCTTATCAACCAATGGTTCTTAGATACAAACGAAAATCATGTACACATTCTTGATGGTCTGGCAGCATCTGGGGTCAGAGGCGTCAGACTTGCTCATGAACTGACCGGTGATTTCGATGTGACAATCAATGATTGGAACGACCAATCCGTCAGTTTAATTCAGCAGAATATACAGAAAAACTTGCTACAGAACATCTCCATCTTCCAAAGAGACCTTAATTGTCTGCTTTCAGAGCGTCGATTTCATTCCATCGACATCGACCCGTTTGGCTCCCCCGTATATTTTTTTGACGCTGCTGCCCGAAGTCTGTACAACCATGGGATTATAGCATGTACCGCGACCGATACCGCTGCGCTCTGCGGCGTGTTTCCTAACGTGTGCTATAGACGGTACGCTGCCTGGCCGTTGCATGGTGTTTCGATGCATGAGATAGGTCTTCGAATTCTTCTTGGGTGCCTGTGTCGTGACGCTGCAAAATACGACCGCGGTATCGAACCATTGCTCTGCTATACGACCGATCATTACGTCCGCTTGTATGTACAAATCAATAACGGAAAAAGCGCTGCGAACAAATCCATGTCACAGTACATGCGTATCCCCGCACAAGATATCCCTCTCTTCAAGGGTAACACAGCGCAGGTCGGTCCCTTATGGCTTGGGCCACTTGAGAAAAAAACAGTGCTCCAAGAGATTCGAACTATCCTGTCAACTAAGGAGCTGAACACAAAACAGCAGCTCTGGAAACTCTTTTTTGTTCTTGAGGAGGAGGCGGATGCCCCTCCGTTCTTCTATACAACAAGTGATTTATCCTCGTTACTCAAGGTATCACCTCCACCCATGGAGTCTATCTTTGAACGTCTAAAAAATAAAGGATATGTCGTCACCCATACTCATTGCACACCTATCGGGTTTAAAACAGACGCTCCTTTAGATGTCATCACAGAAGTTTTTAAATGACAAAGGATATCCCAGGCCTATGAAACAATCCAAAAAGAAGCTTTCTGTCGGTGTGCTTGCCTCTGGGTCTGGGACGGATTTACAAAGTATCATCGACGCTTCGGAAAGTGGCTTGATTGACGCAAAGGTTGTTGTCGTGATTAGTGATAGGAGCGATGCGTATGCACTTTCCCGAGCAAAAAAACATCAGATCCCTGGTTTTTTCGTAAATCCAGATGGAAAGGACCGTGCTGGTCATGAAAGCGAAATCGATACGATCCTTCGTACACATCAGGTTGAACTTTTGATTGGAGCAGGATACATGCGACTGCTTTCACCTTCGTTTGTAAAAAAATGGTATGGCCGGCTTATCAACATACACCCTGCGCTCCTCCCATCGTTTAAGGGAACCAATGGTCAGCGTGATGCGTTGGAATATGGGGTGAAACTCTCTGGGTGTACCACGCATTTCATGGACACTGAGATGGACCATGGTCCGATTATCCTGCAGGCCGCTGTTAAGGTCCATGCTGCGGATGACCGGGATGCTCTTGCCAATCGGATTCTTGCTGTCGAACATCGGATTCTCCCCAGGACGGTGCAGCTGTTTGCACAAAACCGGTTGCATATCGAAGGTCGTAGAGTGATTATCCTGCCTGGCGACTCATGGAAAAAGAAACACAAGGTATTTCCTGATGTGCTCTACTCTGAGGGATACTAGCCCTCTTTCCCCTCCTGATGCATACGCATGGTTATATAGTTTTGATAAGTACGGATGGGTCTTTGGTCTTGAACGGATCACGGTTCTTCTTGAAAAGCTTGGGAATCCTCAGAATGGGTTACAGGTGATTCATGTCGCAGGAAGCAATGGAAAAGGCTCGGTCTGCAAGTACATCAGGTCGATTCTTCAGAAGGCAGGGTACACTGTTGGATTGTATCTTTCTCCCCATATTGAACGTTTTTCAGAGCGTATCGTCGTAGGTAACCAGGAGATATCTGCAGAGGACCTCGCGATGCTTGTATCAGAGATACAGCCAGTTGTTGAGGACATGAAACAGCAGGGCAACACGCCAACGTTTTTTGAGATTGTGACTGCGCTTGGGTTCCTCCATTTCAAACATCTTGCTGTAGACTACGCGGTCGTTGAGGTCGGGCTTGGTGGGAGGCTTGATGCGACAAATGTGGTAAACCCTCTGGTATCTGTTATTACGAACATCTCACTGGAGCACACAGATAAACTAGGCAAGGATATCGTATCCATAGCTCGTGAGAAGGCGGGAATTATCAAAGACAATATCCCGGTGGTCACTGCTGCAAGAGAAGATGCCAAAGAAACCATTGAACAGGTGGCAAAAGAACATAACGCACCAATTGTACATATCGACCGAACCATGTGGAAACGAATGTTTTATAAGGGGAAATATCAAGGGTTTGTAGTTCAGGGATCCTTTAAGGATTATACCGTGAAGACCTCGCTGCTTGGCAGGCATCAGGGAGAAAACATCGCAGTTGCGATTGCTGCTGTTGAACAGTTGCAGATGAACGGTGTCTATATTACTGATAATGATATCATTGATGGTATCGCTGCAACATTTCATCCCGGGCGCATGGAGATTGTGTCTGAGGGGCCGTTGGTGCTGCTTGACGGGGCGCATAATCCTGCGGGGATGCGCATGCTTGCAGAGACAATCCAAGAGGATTTCTCGTCTCGTCGGGTCATCCTGGTTCTGGGGGTGTTACAAGAGAAGGATATCAAATCAATGGTGTCTTTGATTGTTCCATGTGCAGATGTTGTTATCGTGACGAAATCGGAAAACCCTCGAGCAACCGACCCGTCGTTGTTACAGCAGATCATTGCTGACTTTGATGCACATACAACTGTCTTTGTCGCCTCGTCAGTCCCTTCAGCGATTACTCATGCAAGACGCATAGCAACACAAAAAGACCTTATCTGCGTCACCGGGTCGTTGTTTACTGTTGGAGAAGCACGAACCATTCTTCTTTCTGGGACGTCGAGTTCTTAAAGATTGATTTTCTGAAGAATCGTTGCAAGGTTTTTCATCGCCTGTGTCTTGATGATGCAGTCTGTTTTTCCGATAGCGTCTTCCAGGTTCTCATCGAAACGGATGTTCCCAAGATACCGTACGTGTAATTTGTCGACTTCCTCTTGGATGTACAGGGAATCCGTCATCGTCATATTCTCTATGACGCCCAGCAGTGGTTTGTTCATTTCGATTAAAATTTTCAATAGTTTACCAACTGCCCCCATCGCTACTTTCGATGGGGTTGTCACTACGAGAAACTCGCTGGTTTTCATATACCGGATCACATCGAGGGTTTCATCACCGATCCCTGGTGGCATGTCAATGATAAGGAAGTCCAGAGTGCCCCACTGGGTGATCGCAAGAAGCTCAAGGATGATATTTGAGATGTCGACACCTCGAAAAGGGGATGGTTTTTCCTCTGTAAAATACACAATCGACATAAAAGAGATTCCATGGACTGTTGGTGGAATGATTCCTTGTTTCTCTGTCGGGGATACGTTGGTTACTCCAAGGATGATATGTGAAGACGGTCCGTATAAGTCAAGGTCCAGCAGCCCAACCCGATGCCCTTGGTGTGCCAAATGAAGCGCAAGACTTGAGGCAACCAGGCTTTTTCCGACACCGCCTTTTCCGCTTGCCACCGCGATGATTCTTTTGATGTTCTTTAGGCGTTTTTCGATGACGCTGGTTCGTGGTTCCATGGTCATCGTACTCCTTTGATGCTGGAAAGCACGACACCTCGGCCTTTTGTGATTTCGAAATCCGGGCTTCCGCAATAAGGGCATCGTGAATGGACAAAGACCACCTCAGGGATGAAATGGATTGACTCTGATTCGGTTTCGTTGAATTTCTTTTTCATGTCGCTGTATTTCCAACTCTTCCCACAGGTCTTACAGGAAAGACTGCTTTTCTCTGTTTTTAGTACAAACGCGTTGTTTTTTATTGGTGGTTTTTGAAGTTTCGCTAGTTCTTCTAACGCAAAAAGAAAGATCTCTTTTTCAATCTGTTGGAGTTCACCGATTTGCACAGTAATTTGTGTGATTGTCTGTAGTTTTTCCTTCTTTGCAGCTTCCACAGCAGCAAGAACAACGGATTCAGCAAGCGCCCATTCATGCATACAGGAACCCGATACAGGAGGAGGTGGTTTTAAATGTTACGAAGACCGAATCAATCTGCATTGCCAGGATATTTATATAGCGGCAATGCTTCATTTTTCTTTCAAAGGCAGGATTGTATGAAAAACAAGATACAAAAATCCGAAGACGAATGGAAGGAACTCCTCACATCTGAAGAGTTTGTAGTACTCCGTAAGAAAGGAACAGAACCACCGTTTTCTGGAAAATATGTGCATCATACCAAGCAAGGAACCTATGTGTGCGCTGGGTGCGGGAACATACTGTTTTCTTCTGATACGAAGTTTGATTCAGGGACCGGATGGCCAAGTTTTTCTACCCCTGCCTCCGCTGATGTGGTAGAATTAAAACCAGATAGGAGTCTTGGAATGAAACGCACTGAAGTCCTCTGCGCACGCTGCGGGGGGCATCTTGGCCATGTGTTCGATGATGGTCCCGCCCCTACTGGTCTGCGATATTGCATGAACTCTGTCGCATTACGGTTTATTGGAAAAAACGATTGATGGGAGGGCTGTCAGGTACCTAACACTCTTGCAGTCGGTCAATGAACGTGAACGCAAGGTCGAATAGTTGGTCGTATTCCTCCTCGGTTTTCACGACTCGGGGGACCTTGACTGAAAGCCATGTCCCTTCAAGGGTGATTCGGGGTTTCTTCTGCTTCATATCAAGGAGCTTTTGTTGGAGCATAAACGTAAGGATGTTTCGTGCGAATGCTTCGTTTTTTGTCTTTATCAGAAACTCCCTATCAAATTCATCGCTGCCAAGCGTAACATCTGGCGATATGAATGTTTTACCTAACCGCGACATCGCAGTCTCCCTTGTTATTTTCAGATCTGCTGTTGCGGGTTTATACAAGGTACAAATGACCTCGGTTTTTGCTTGGCGGTATTTACTTCCTGGCACCGAGGTCACGACGACAGGTAACGTATGATATGAAAGCTTTAGAACCGGTAAAAGAAACGACCCTGTCACTGTTCCGTTTCGCTTCAACGCCTGCTGTTCCATGAGCTGTTTAATTGAGCGATAACGCCAAAGCGATAGCAGGAGAATCAAGGGAAAAATAATAAGTATGATGCTTACTAGAAGAAGTACAGGCCAATCCACAGTCATCTTTTGACCACCCTTGCTCATACATCGGTGCTCTGATTAATAAGTGCTTGGTTTCTCACCATAAATCCAAATATGTTTTTCCCTGTAGAAAAAAAGAAAAACTCAGATGGATTACCGCTTGATGGTTATCAGAATGAAATATGAAGTCAAAGACGAGAAAAAAGAGTTGCTCTCAGAGCCAATCCGGCACATTGATATCAAGACGTTTAATGCTGTCCCGTTGATCGAGGCGTTTGATCATATGGCGTTTCAGTCACGGAACCTTGCAAACGCCTGTAAAATCTACCAACGGATGCTTGAGGATGCTGATTGTTCGATTATCCTGTGTCTCGCCGGTTCGCTGGTGAGCGCAGGGTTGAAAAACGTAATCGTCGATATGATCCGTCATACCATGGTCGACGCGATTGTTTCGACTGGTGCCATCGTCGTCGACCAGGATTTTTTCGAGGGGCTTGGGTTTCGACACTATCGCGGCAAAGTACAGGTTGACGACACCAAGCTTCAGAAAATGCACATCGACCGGATTTATGATACCTTTATCGATGAGGATGATCTCCGGGTCTGTGATATGACAACGAAAACAATCGCTGATGGGCTTCCTCCCAGGGCGTATTCATCCCGGGAATTCATCTATGAGATGGGCCGATATCTGGAGGGGCATGGCAAGAATCCCGATTCGTTTGTCCTTGAGGCATACCTGCATGACGTCCCGGTTTTTTGTCCTGCGTTCTCAGACTCTAGTGCAGGGTTCGGCCTGGTGTTCCATCAGCAGAGCCGTAAGGACAACCATCTGACGATTGATTCGGTTAAGGATTTCCGGGAGCTCACTGAGCTCAAAGTACATGCGAAACAGACCGGGTTGTTCATGATTGGTGGTGGAGTGCCGAAAAACTTTGTACAAGATACAGTGGTCGCAGCAGATATCCTTGGGATTGATGCACCCATGCATAAGTACGCGATTCAGCTCACTGTGGCAGATGAGCGTGATGGCGCACTGTCTGGTTCGACGTTGAAGGAAGCAAACTCATGGGGGAAGGTTGATACTGGATATGAGCAGATGGTATACAGTGAAGCGACTCTTACGTTCCCGCTTGTGGTCAGTTATGCGTACCATACGGGCGCATGGAGGAAGAGAAAACAGCAGAAACTGAATCAGTTGTTCAAATAAATCTTCTCTGATAATCATTATATAGCCGACTCATTTCTTGTTTCCTCTGTGAAACCATTAGTTAAGGAGAAATTACAGCATCTTCAACAGATACTAAAGGACCTGGGGAGTTGTGCGATTGCGTATTCCGGTGGGGTCGATAGCACTTTTTTAAGTAAAGTCGCCTATGACGTTTTAGGAAAGAACGCTGTCGCGGTTACAGCAGTGTCTTTAACCTACCCAAGGCGGGAGTTTGAGGATGCAAAAAGGTTTGCGCAATCAATAGGAATCCCTCATCTGATTATCCCGTCTGAAGAGCTTGCTATTGACGGGTTTTCAGATAACCCTCCTGATCGCTGTTACTATTGTAAAAAGGAGTTGTTTCGGAGGATGCAGCAGGTTGCTTGGGAACATCATCTCAACGTAGTCATTGACGGGTCAAACGCGGATGATTCGGGTGATTACCGGCCAGGGGAACGTGCGCTTCAAGAACTTCACATTCGAAGCCCGCTTAAAGAAGCTGGTCTGACGAAACAAGAAATCCGAGCTCTTTCAAAATCGATGAAGCTAGAAAGCTATGACAAACCATCGTTCGCCTGTCTTGCCTCTCGGTTCCCTTACGCAGTGAAGATTACGAAAGAGCGACTTAGACAAGTGGAGGCTGCAGAGGGGGTTCTTTTTTCCCTTGGAATCAAACAATGTCGAGTTCGTTACCATGACCATATCGCACGCATTGAGGTGGGACGCGATGAGTTACCCGTCATTCTTGCCAATAGCTCAAAGATTATAAAACATTTTAAGACCCTGGGTTTTACGTACATCACTCTTGACCTTGAAGGATATCGGACTGGGAGTGTAAACGAGGTGCTTAACAAATGAAAAAACTATTACAAGACTACAAGGCAGGGAAGGTTGGCTTATCAGAAGTCCTTGATAAGATAAAATCGTTGCCTTATAAGGATTTAACCTTTGCTAAGATCGACACGCATCG